>DATMKB010000498.1:0-4635 GCA_035553635.1 Mycobacteriales bacterium | reverse complement strand
GAGCGGGTGCAGCGTCATGACCCGCTCGATCTCGTCGCCGAACATCTCGATGCGGACGGCGAGCTCCTCGTACACCGGGAACACCTCGACGGTGTCGCCGCGGACGCGGAAGGTGCCGCGCGTGAAGGCGAGGTCGTTGCGGGTGTACTGGACGTCGACGAAGCGGCGCAGCAGCTGGTCGCGCTCGACGGTGTCGCCGACCCGGAGCCGGACCATGCGGTCGACGTACTCCTGCGGCGTGCCGAGGCCGTAGATGCAGGACACCGACGCCACGACGATGACGTCGCGCCGCGTGAGCAGCGACATCGTGGCCGAGTGCCGGAGCCGCTCGACCTCCTCGTTGATCGAGGAGTCCTTCTCGATGTAGGTGTCGGTCTGCGGGACGTACGCCTCGGGCTGGTAGTAGTCGTAGTAGCTGACGAAGTACTCGACCGCGTTGTGCGGGAACAGCTCGCGGAACTCGTTGGCCAGCTGCGCGGCGAGCGTCTTGTTCGGCGCCATGACGAGGGTCGGGCGCTGCACCTGCTCGACGAGCCAGGCGGTGGTGGCGCTCTTGCCGGTGCCGGTGGCGCCGAGCAGGACGACGTCGGGCGCGCCGGCGTCGAGGCGCCGGGCCATCTCGGCGATGGCGGCCGGCTGGTCGCCGCTCGGGGCGAAGTCGCTGACGACCTCGAACCGGCGGCCCGAGCGGCGCAGGTCGGTGGACAGCCGCGGCACGGTGGGGCGCACGCCGTGGCCGCCCGAGATCACGGACGCGGGCTTCGAGGGCACTCCTCCACGCTACGTCCGCCCTCCGACAGGACGCCTTCCGCTGGAGGCCGCCGGCCCACCGCGAGCGGTCGGGCCGGCGGCACAGCGGACCGCGTCAGCCGTTGGCGCCCTCGCTGACCGTGGCGTCGTTGGCGAACTTCCCGGGCAGGCCGATCATGGACCGGTTGCCGACGTAGGCGCTGGCGCTCGAGCCCTGCGTCGCGAAGTGGGAGAGGTCGGCCTTGAGCACGACGGTGTGCGTCCCGGAACCCATGTTCAGCCGGACCCAGTTGAAGGCGTTCGCGCTCTTGGTCTCGATGTAGTCGCGGCTGCGGTCGTAGCCGTCCTGGGGGTCCTCCGCGTCCTGCACCGTCCGGTTGAAGACCCGGTTGCAGAAGGTGACCTTGTCGGTCTCGTCACCGGGCGGCGGCGGGGGCTGGGAGGTGCTGCTCTGGCTGATCACCGGGACGATCTGGCCGTCGACCTCGATCCAGGCGCGGACCGTGCCCTCGGTCAGGGCCGACTCCTGGGCGCCCGGCGCGCTGGCGCCGAGGATGACGTTGTCGGTGATGATCGAGCACTCCATGGAGACCTGGAGGACCAGATCGGTGGGCTTCGAGTTCTTCACGGTGGCCGTCAGCAGCGTGGTACCGGTGCCCGGCGAGAAGCGCACGACCTTCGAGGCGGCCGCGAAGGGCTTGTCCGCGGGCGTGTGGTTCGCGTAGGCGCCGGACGCCTGCTGGACGACGACGCCCGCGGTGAGGACGACGGCCGCCGCGACGGCGGTGCGGCGGTTCGGGACGCGGAGGGACACCGGGAGCTCCTTCGGCCGGACGGGGGCGGGTCCCCCGTGCACGGCTGGTGAGCACAGAGCAGGACCTGGCTGCGCGGCAAGGGAGGTCCGCCCGGTCCCGGCCTGTCCGTGCCCGTTCGTCCGGGTCGCACTGGGCCGATCGGTCCAGCGCCGCCGCGCGACCGGACTACGGCCAGGGCAGCCCGGAGGCCCGGGTGAGCACGTCCCACGGCGGGGCGCCCGTGGTCTGCCACGACCACAGGCTGATCGAGCGGGCGCCGTGGGCGCGGGCGGCGTCGACGAACTGCTGGACGCTGGCGGCGAGGTCCGGGTCCTCCGGCAGGTAGGGCGCGTCGATGCGCCCGTCGTAGCCCTGGCCGACCGGCATGACCGGCAGGCCGAACTGCGCCAGCCAGGTCATCGACGTCTCGGTGACGACCGCGGGCGAGCGGTTGTACCAGTACGCCATCGGGATGAAGGCGTCGCTGTGCGGCGCGGTCTCGGCGTAGGGGTAGAAGCCGGTCCGCTTCTCGCTGGGCCACGGCACGGTGGCGAGCACCGCGATCTCCGGCGGCAGCAGCTCGCGCAGCCGGGTGTAGTAGCGGGTGACCGCCTCGGCCGACAGCCGGGTGCCCTCGGCCGCGGTCTCGACGTCGGGCGCCACGGCGGCGACGCGCGGTACGCCGGGGCGCGACCACAGGGCCGCGTCGGCCATCCGCTGGGCGTCGGCCTCGGGGTCGATGAGCTTCGGGAAGTCCCAGGCGATGACCTTCAGGCCGGTGCCGGCCGTGGCGGGCAGGAGCTGGCCGAGCACCTCCTCGCCGATCCAGCCCTTGCGGGTGCTGCCGGTCTGCACGTACAGGTGCGTGAAGCCCGACGACTGCGCCCGGGCGACGACGGCCGCCGCGTTCCCGCCCTCGCTCTTTCCCCAGTCGTGCAGCCACATGCCGGTGCCGGTGGGCAGCCAGCGCGCCGGGGCCGGCGGGGGCGCGGGCGCCGGCGGTGCGGCCGCCTCGGCGGGCGGGGCCGGCGCGGCCGGCGGCGGCGCAGGGGCGGTGTAGACGCCGAGGTCGGGCACCGACCGGGCCTCGGTGCGGGCCGCTCCGGGCTCGGGGGCGGGCAGCGTCCAGGCGCCCGGGCGGTCCGGCACCTCGACGGCCGCCTGCACGGCGGTCGCGGGCGCCGTCGCCCGCGGCGGGGCGGTGAGCCCCAGCGCCGCGACGCCGGCGAGGAGCACGACGCCGGCGGCCACTGCGACCTCCCGGGCCGTGGCCACCGTGCGCGGGGCGCGCGGCGGGCGGGCCGTCGCGGACGGCGGCAGGAGGAGGTCGGCGACGACCTCCGCGAGCGCGTCGACGCGGGCGAGCAGGTCGGTCAGGAGGGAGCGGAGCCGAGCCAGCGCAGCGTCGTCCAGGCGGCGGAGCCGGGCGAGGACCCGGGACCGGACGGCGTCGTGGCGAGCGGCTGCGTCCGGCGAGCGGGTCAGCACGCGACCCACGCTAGGTGAGCCGGCTCACGTCCGTGGGACAACCGCACGTGTCCCTGTCGTCACAGTTCGCTGTCCCCCGCGTCCCCCGGCCGGGTGAGGCGGACGTCGGCGGGCCGGCCGGGGTCGGCCGACCGGTGCAGGCCGGGCTCGCCGGCGGGCGGGAAGCCGGCCGCCGCCAGGACCGGCGCCAGCGCTCCGGCGTCCTGCAGCCCGGCGGCCTGCACCTCGGCGACCACGCGCTCCCCAGCGTCCCGGGCGGCGTGCACGGCGCTCGCCCGCAGGCCGCAGACCGCGCGCAGCCGTGCGGCCACCCGCTCCTCGGCCCCGGCCTCCGCCTGCCCGGTCGCCGCCGGCGTGCCGGTGCGCACGTTCTCGGCGTACGGCAGCAGCCGGCCGTCGACGAGGGCGTCGACCGCCCCCTGCAGCCGGGCCAGCGGACCGTCGTTGACGAGGACGGCGTCGGCGACGGCCCGCCGCTGGTCGTCGGTGGCCTGGGCGGCCAGCCGCGCGCGGGCGTCCTCCTCGCGCATCCCCCGCAGGGCCGTGAGCCGGTGCAGGCGCGCCTCGAGCGGCGCCTCGACGACCACGACGAGGTGGTACGTCGGTGCGAGCCCGTTCTCGACGAGAAGCGGGACGTCGTGCACGAGCAGCGCGGCCCCCGACTCCTCGGCCTGCGCGGCGAGCGCCAGGGTCCGCTCCCCCACCCGCGGGTGGATGATGCCGTTGAGGCGCCGGCGGGCGTCGTCGTCGCCGAAGACGACCCGGCCGAGCGCCTCGCGGTCCAGCTCGCCGTCGGGCCGCAGGACGCCCGCACCGAAGGCCTCGACGACCTCCGCGAGCCCCGGCGTCCCGGCCGCGACGACCTCGCGCGCCACGACGTCGGCGTCGACGAGCGACGCGCCCCGCTGCACGAGCCGCCGGCTCGCCGCGCTCTTGCCCGCCCCGATCCCGCCGGTCAGCCCCACCCACAGCACGGGTGGACCCTAGACGCGCGGCAGGCCCGCACCCCGAGGGGTGCGGGCCTGCCGCGGGAGGACGTGCGGGACTACGCGCCGCCGCCCGAGAGCTTCTCGCGCAGCGCCTGCAGCGCCTCGTCCGAGGCGAGCGTGCCGCCGCTGGACGGGGCCGGAGCCGGGCGCGGCGCGCCGTCGCCGGCGTCGTCGCCCTCCTCGCCACCGGAGGTGTACGAGGTCGGCAGCGCGGCCTCGGCGTCGGCGGCCTGCATGCGCTTGATCTGCTCCTGGTGCGCCTCGAAGCGCTTGCGCGCCTCCTCGTACTGGCGCTCCCACTCGGCCTGCTGCGCCTCGTAGCCCGGCAGCCACTCGCCCGAGTCGGCGTCGAAGCCCTCGGGGTAGATGTAGTTGCCCTGCTCGTCGTACTGCGCGGCCATGCCGTACTGCGCCGGGTCGAAGTGCTCGACCGGCACGACGCCGTTCTCGTTGGCCTGCTTGAGCGACAGCGAGATGCGGCGGCGCTCGAGGTCGATGTCGATGACCTTGACGAGCAGCTCGTCACCGACGTTGACGACCTGCTCCGGGATCTCGACGTGGCGCTCGGCCAGCTCGGAGATGTGGACCAGGCCCTCGATGCCCTCGTCGACGCG
>DATMKB010000497.1:0-2932 GCA_035553635.1 Mycobacteriales bacterium | reverse complement strand
CTGGCTCGACCTCGTCGAGGAGCGCGGCCTGCTCGACGACGTCGTCGTGCTCCTGACCGCCGACCACGGCAGCGAGGCGGCCGACCCGTCCTGCCGCGGCGACTGGGGCTCGGCGCTCGCGGCCGCCGGCGTGCCGTTCCGCGATGAGGCGTACGGCTTCCTCTACCTCGGCGACGACGTGCTCTGACGCCCGAGCGCGCCAGCACGTAGCCTCGCCCGCCGTGACCACCTACTGCGCTCCCTGCCTGGCCGACCTCGCGCTGGTGCGCGAGGCGACCACCGCCGTCGGCGGCACGGCGTCCTGCATGGCGCACGCCGTGCTGCTCGTGCACCCCACCGACGACCCGGGCCGCCGCCGCTCGCGCATCGCCGCCCTGCGCGAGAGCGCGACGGGCAAGCTCGACACCGTCGGGCCGGAGGAGGCGCTGCGCCTCGAGGTGCTGCTCGAGGAGTACACCCTCGCCCAGGCCATGGAGTCGCTCGCGCCGCGCCGCCGCGGCGACGGTCCGCGCGGCGAGCAGCGGCCGCACGGCGAGCGGCCCGCCGGCGGTCCCGCCGGCGAGGCCCTGAGCCGCAGCGCCCGCAAGCGCCGCTCGCGCGGGGAGCGCGAGCGCGCCGGCCAGCCGGGAGGCGGCCCCGCCGCCGCGCCCGGCGGCGAGGCGGTGGCCGACGGCCGGGCCGCGTCGGCCGGTGAGACGGCGCTCGAGCAGGTCGGCTCGCCGTCGGTGGAGCCGCCGTCGCTCGTCGGCGAGGCAGCGCCCAGCGCACCCGCCGAGGTCGGTGCTCCCGCGGAGACCGGCACGTCCGGCGCCCCGGCGGAGGGCGCCGGCAGCCCCGCGGACGCCCCCGCGCCGGCCGCTCCTGCACCGGCCGCCCCGGCGACCGAGTCGCCGGCGCCGGGCAGCGCTCCGGCCGAGGCCGCGGGCGGGCTCGCCGACGGCCCGGGGACGAGCGGCGGCGAGGGCGCCGGCGAGGTCCGGCCCGACCCCGTCAGCCCGACCGCCGAGGGCCCGACCGCCACGTCCTGATCCTCCGGACGGGGGAACACGGGCGCCGGATCTGCGGTTGACTGCAGGTGCCGACCCCGCATCAAGGCCCCCGGTCCCAACCCTGTCGCTACGAGCGACGCACCGCCGTGAGGCGACCTGGCGGGTGAGGCAGGAGCAGCCGCCCCGGGAGACCGGGGCGGCTCCTCTGCGTCCGGGCCTCCAGCCCGCCGCGGTGCCGGCCGAGTCACCGCCGAGAGCCCGCCGAGAGCCCGCCGAGAGGACCCGCGTGACCGACGCCCGCCCGCCGCGCTGCCGCCCGGTGCCGCCCGACGTCGCGGCGCGCGTCGCCGCCCCGGAGCCCGGCTCGTCCGAGGCGGCGCTGCTCCACCGGCTCGAGACGGCCCTGGCCGCGCTGCCGGAGGAGGAGCGGCGCGCCGTCGTCGCCGCGCACGGCTACGGCGAGGGGGCCGCCGGCGCGGCGGTCGAGACCGGCCACGACCTCGGGGACGCCGACGCCCTGGCGCGCAACGGCCTGCAGCTGCTCCGGGCGGCGATGGAGCGCGACGCGCCGTGACCGAGCGCCCCGCGGTGACGTGCACGGTGTGCGGCCGCACCGAGGAGGGCCCGCCGCCGACGTGGTCGTCGCAGACCTCCGCCCGCGGCACGACGTGGCTCTGCGAGCGCTGCACCCGCGAGAACCTGCGCTCCATCGAGGGGCGCCTCGACGAGGCGTGGTGGTGAGCGGTCAGTCCTCGGCGAAGCCGGGGACCCAGCGCTCCATCTCGGCGCGGTAGGGCGCCTCGCCGCCGAGCTGGGCC
Organism: Mycobacteriales bacterium; assembly: GCA_035553635.1. Taxonomy (GTDB): domain Bacteria; phylum Actinomycetota; class Actinomycetes; order Mycobacteriales; family SCTD01; genus DATLGD01. The sequence continues at coordinate 1,125 of DATMKB010000497.1, read as the reverse complement.
AGCACCGCGATCGTGCCGAGCACGACGCGGTGGATGAGCATGTACGACGGCGGCAGGTTCAGCCGCCGGGCCAGCGCCGCCGCGGGGGAGCGCGGGTCGCCCACGCGCGCGGCCTCCTTGCGGAGCCAGGCGCGGGTGAAGCGGAACGTCTCGCCCGACACCGGCTCGAGCACCGGCAGCAGGTAGTCGACGAGGGCCTGCGCGTCGAGGTCGAGGTCCTCGCGCACGAAGCCCTCCTCGCGCAGGCCCGCGAGCACGGCGTCCGCCTCGCCGGCCAGCGCGAGCCGGGCCAGCCGGCCCACCGGCTCGGGCGTGCCGTCGGGCAGCCGGTCGACGGCGCCGAAGTCGAGGACGGCGAGCCGGCCGTCGTCGGTGAGCCGGAAGTTGCCCGGGTGCGGGTCGGCGTGCAGCAGGCCGGCGAGCACGGGGCCGGAGAACAGGAAGCGGGCGAGCAGCCGGCTGGCGCGGTCGCGCTGCTCGGGCGTGCCGTCGCGGATGATGCGCGACAGCGGCGTGCCGTCGACCCACTCGCTGACCAGCACGCGGTCGGCGGAGGCGACGACGCGGGGGACGAGGACGTCCGGGTCGCCGTCGTAGGCCTCGGCGAAGCCGGCCTGGGCCTCGGCCTCGCGCTGGTAGTCGAGCTCCTCGGCGAGCCGCGCCTGCACCTCGGCGAGCAGCGGCTTGAGCTCGAGCCCCGGCGCCAGCGGGCCCAGAACGCGCGCCAGCCGGGCGAGCTGCTTGAAGTCGCCGAGCAGCGCCTCCGCGGCTCCCGGGTACTGGATCTTGACGGCGACGTCGCGGCCGTCGGCCCACACCGCCCGGTGGACCTGACCGATCGACGCCGCCGCTGCCGGCCGGTCGTCGAAGGACGCGAAGCGCTCGCGCCAGTCGTCGCCGAGCTGCTCGGCGAGCACGGCGTGCACGGCCGCGGTCGGCAGCGGCGGCGCGGCCTCCTGGAGCTGGGTGAGCGCCGCGCGGTACGGCCCGGCGAGCTCCTCGGGCAGCGCGGCCTCGAAGACCGACAGCGCCTGGCCCACCTTCATCGCCCCGCCCTTGAGCTGGCCGAGGACGCTGAACAGCTGCTCGGCCGTGCGGGCCTGCAGCTCGGCCGCGACGGCCTCG
>DATMKB010000496.1:0-2407 GCA_035553635.1 Mycobacteriales bacterium | reverse complement strand
GGCGGCGGAGTTCCTGCTCGAGCGCTAGCTAGAGCTCGACGGCCTCGCGGTCGGGGGCCTGCCAGCCCTGCTTCTCGAGCGCCTTGCGCAGGAGCAGCCCCGCGAGCGACTTGCGCTCGGCGAGGTCGAGCAGGTCGCGCGCCTGGCCGCCCAGGGCGGTGGCGTCGTCGAGGCGGGCAGCGGCGTCCAGGTAGCCGCGCATGGCGGCACGGACGCCGACGTCGTCGAAGGACCGCTGCGGCATGTGCCCCAGTGTGCCCGACTGCGCCCCTAGTTGCGCCGGTGGTCCTGGACGGTCATCCGGGGGCCGAACCGGGGCTTGACCGCCGCCGGGCTGCACTCGAGCAGCCGGACGACGCGGTACCGGTGCGGCCGCCAGGGGGCGAGCACCTCGAGCATCCCGTCGTCGTCGACCGGGGCGCCGGTGAGCGCCCACCCGACGAAGGCGGCGAGGTGGTAGTCGCCGTAGCTGACGGCGTCGGCGTCGCCGAGCGCGCGCTGGCTGATCTCGGCGACCGTCCACACACCGATGCCCGGCACGCACGACAGCCGGCGCGCGGCCTCCACCGGCGGCATGCCGACGCACTCCTCGAGCCGGGCGGCCACCTCCATCGCCCGGCAGATGGTGCGCGAGCGCGGCGGCTCCACGCCCGCGCGGTGCCACTCCCACGAGGGGATGCGCCGCCACACCTCGGCCGGCGGCGGGACGCGCATGCCGTCCGGGGCGGGGCCCGGCGCCGGCAGGCCGAAGCGCAGCACGAGCCGGCGGAACGCCGCCCGGGCCTGCTTGCCGGTGACCTTCTGCTCCAGCACCGCCGGCACGAGCGCCTCGACCACCCGGCCGGTGCGCGGCACCCGCAGGCCCGGCACGCGGGCCGCCGCGTCGACGAGCAGCGGGTGCCGCGGGTCGAAGCCGTCGGCGGTGTCGCGGGCGCCGAGCAGGTCCGGCAGCCCGGCCACGAGCTCCTCGGCCCCCGGCCCCCACGCGGCGCAGTGCACCTCGTGCAGGCCGCGCTGGGCCAGCCGGTACGACACCGGGCCGGTCGCCAGGAGGCTGGTGCGCCAGAGGGCGCCGTCGGCGGCCTGCTGCTGCGTCGGGTCGCCGCGGCCGCGGGACAGCGGCGCCAGCGTGAGCGCGACGTCGACCGGCAGCGCCGGGCGCCACACGGTCGCGGCGTCGGGCTCGAGCCGCTGCGCCGGGACCGTCACGGCCACCAGTCTGCCCGGTCCGTACGCTCCCGGCGTGACGGTCGACGAGGGCACCCTGCTGTGGACGCCGTCCGGCGAGCGCGCCGCCGGCGCCCGCCTGACGGCGTTCTGGAAGCACGTCGAGAGCACCCGCGGCGTGCGGGCCGCGGACTACGACGCGCTGTGGCGCTGGTCGACGACCGACCTCACCGGCTTCTGGGGCTCGGTGCTCGAGTTCTTCGACGTCGGCTACGACGGCTCGCCGGTCACCGTGCTCGCCGACGACCGGATGCCCGGCGCGCGCTGGTTCCCCGACCTGCGGGTCTCCTTCGCCGAGCAGGCGCTGCGCTGGACGGGCGAGCAGGACGCGCTCGTCGCCGTGCACGAGAGCGGCGCCACCCGGCGGCTCACCCGCGACGAGCTGCGGGCCCAGGTCGGCGCCGCCGCAGCGGGTCTCCGGCGGCTCGGGGTGCAGCAGGGCGACCGCGTGTGCGCCGTGCTGCCCAACGGCGTCGAGGCCGCGGTCGCCTTCCTCGCCACCGCCTCGCTGGGCGCGGTCTGGTCGTCGTGCTCCCCCGACTTCGGGACGCGCAGCCTGGTCGACCGCTTCTCGCAGGTCGAGCCGACCGTGCTGCTCGGCGTCGACTCCTACGTCTACGGCGGCAAGCGCTTCTCGACCGTCGCGACGCTCGAGGACGTGCGCGCCGCGCTGCCGTCGCTGCGGGCCACGGTGGTGGTCGGCGACGAGGTGCCCGACGGCGCCCTCCCGTGGGCCGAGCTCATCGCCGAGCCCGCCGAGCCGGCGCCGCTGCGGCTGCCGTTCGAGCACCCGCTGTGGATCCTCTACTCCTCGGGCACCACCGGGCTGCCCAAGCCGATCGTGCAGAGCCAGGGCGGCAACCTGCTCGAGCACCTGAAGTCGCACGCCCTGCACGCGGACCTGCGCGAGGACGACCGCTTCACCTGGTTCACCACCACCGGCTGGATGATGTGGAACAAGCTCGTCTCCGGGCTGCTGCTCGGGGCGACGGTGGTCTGCTACGACGGCAACCCCGGGCACCCCGACCTCGGCGCGCTGTGGCGGATGGCCGAGCGCGAGCGCATCACCGTCTTCGGCGCCTCGGCGCCGTTCCTCACCGCGTGCTCGTCGGCCGGCGTGGTGCCGCGCGAGGTGGCCGACCTGTCCCGCGTCCGCTACCTCGGCTCGACCGGCGCCCCG
>DATMKB010000495.1:0-8866 GCA_035553635.1 Mycobacteriales bacterium | reverse complement strand
GAGGCGTCGATCCCGTTCAACTACGCGCCCGCGACGCCGCGCGAGCGCATCGAGGAGGACTGGGACGTCCGGCTGCCGCTGTCGTGCACCCTCGCCGGCTACACGGCGCAGGTGCAGGGCACGCTGCCGTGGTCGCGCTGGGACGACCTGCCGTCGGTCACGGCGCCGACGCTCGTCGTCCACGGCGAGCTCGACCGCCTCGTCCTGCCGGACAACGGCCGCGCCGTCGCCGAGCGCATCCCGGGCGCGGAGCTGGTGCTCGTGCCGGACGCGAACCACGTGCTCATGACCGACCAGCCCGAGCACGTCGGCAAGGTGCTGCGCGACTGGCTCGACGGGCACGCGCCGTGACCGTGCTGCGCGCCGTCGCGTCGAGCGGCGTCGCCGCCGTGTCGGAGCGCGTGCTGGCCGACCTCGACGTGCTCGTGCCGCGCCTGGGCGAGGCCTACCGGCGCGAGATCCCCGAGTACGCGGCCATGTCGGAGACGGCGATGGCCACCGACGTGCTGCCGGTGACGCGGCGGCTCGTCACGACGTTCCTGTCGTGCCTCGTCGACGACCGCCCGCCCGCGGCGAGCGAGCTCGCCGCCTTCGAGCAGTCCGGCCGCGAGCGCCTGCACATGGGCATGCCGCTCGAGACGGTGCTGCACGCCTTCCGCATCGCCGGCCGCGAGGCGTGGAGCGCGCTGTGCGCGGCCGTCGCGCCGGGGGAGGAGGCGCTGCTCGGGCCGCTCGGCGCGCGGTGGATGGACGTCGTCGACCGCACGTCCAGCGCGCTGGCGCGGGCGTACCTCACGGCGTCGCACGAGCGCCTGCGCGACCTCGACAGCCGCCGCCGCGAGCTGGTCGAGGCGCTGCTCACCGCCGACGACCCGGCCGAGGTCGCCGCCGTCTCGCTGCGCTTCTCCACCGCGCTCGCGCCGTCGTACGTGCCGGTGCTCGTCGCCGGCAGCGGCGGCGCGGCGGGCATCGACGCGCTCCTCGCGTCCGCCCCCGCGGGCACGCTCGGCGGCCACCGGTGGTCCGGCGGCGCCGACCGCGTGCTGCTGCTCGTCCCCGGCCCGCCCGGGCGGCTGGCCCGCCCCGGCGCCGTCGTGGCGTGGGGGCGCGCCGCGGCCTGCGGCCGCGCGCTGCTCGACGAGGTGCGGTCGGTCGAGGTGCTGCTCGCCACGGCCCTGGCCGAGGGGCACGTCGAGGGCGCCTTCGGCCCCGACGACCTGCTCGTCGAGCAGCTGCTGCTCGGCAACGAGCGGGTGGCCGGCGCGCTGCGGCGCCGCGTCGTGGACGTGCTGCACGAGCGCGACGCCGCCGGCGTGGTCGTGCCGACGCTGCAGGCCTACCTCGCCACCGGCTCGGTGCCCGAGACGGCCCGCCGCGAGCACGTGCACCCGAACACCGTGTCGTACCGGCTCTCCCGCGTGCGCGAGCTCACCGGCCTCGACCCGCGGGTGCCGCGCGAGGCGGCCCTGCTCGTGCTCGGCCTGGGCCTGCCCTCGTGAACGGGCTCATGGGCGCGCAGCCGCTCACCGTCCGCACGATCTTCGACCGGCTGCGCACCGTGCACGCCGACGCGGAGGTGGTCGACGCCTTCGACGGCGGGCTCGGGCGGCTGACCTACGGAGCCGTGGCCGAGCGCGTGCTGCGCTGGGTGCGCGTGCTGCAGGACCTCGGCGTGCGCCCGGGCGACCGCGTCGGGACGTTCGCGAACAACTCCGTGCGGCACGTCGAGCTGTACTACGCCGTGCCGCTCGCCGGCGCCGTGCTGCACATGGTGAACATCCGGCTGCACGACGACCAGCTCGCGCACGTCGTCGCCGACGCCGGCGACGTCGTCCTGCTCGTCGACGACGACCTCGTGCCGCGGCTCGCGGAGGTCGCCGACCGGATGCCGTCGGTGCGCACGTGGGTGCGCCTGGGCAAGGGCGACAGCACCGGCCTGCCCGGCCTGCTCGACGGCGAGGCGCTGCTCGAGGCGGCGCTGCCCGTCGACGTCGCCGACCTCCCCGAGCTCGCCGAGGACCAGGCCTGCGGCATGTGTCACACGTCCGGCACCACCGGGATGCCGAAGGCCGTCGTCTACAGCCACCGGTCGACGTTCCTGCACGCGATGGCGTCGTGCACCGTCGACGGCCTCGGGCTGTCGGAGCGCGAGCGCGTGCTGCCGGTGGTGCCGCTGTTCCACGCCTGCGGGTGGGGCCTGCCGTACAGCGCGCCGCTCACCGGCGCCGACCTCGTGCTGCTCGGCGCCGACACCTCGCCGCAGGCGCTGGCCCGCGCCATCGCCTCCGAGCGCGTCACGTGGGCGGCCGGAGTGCCCACCATCTGGACCTCGCTGCTGCCGCTCGCGCGCGACGGCGCCGACCTGTCGTCGTTGCGCACCGTTGCCATCGGCGGGTCGGCGACGCCGCCTGCGCTGCTCGAGGCGTACGACGCGCTCGGCGTCGAGGTGCTGCAGATCTGGGGGATGACCGAGACGTCGCCGGTCGCCGCGGCGGCCCGGCCGCGACGCCGCCACCGCGGCCTCGACGACGACGCCCTGCGCGACGTCCGCGCGATGACCGGCACGGTGTTCGCCGGGCTCGAGGCGCGCGTCGTCGACGCCGCCGGCACGCCGCTGCCGTGGGACGGCGAGAGCGTCGGCGAGCTGGAGTGCCGCGGCCCGTGGGTGGCCACCGACTACTGGGGCGGCATGCCGGAGAAGTTCTCGTCGGACGGCTGGCTGCGCACCGGCGACATGGCCGTCATGGAGCGCGACGGGCTGTTCCGCATCGTCGACCGCAGCAAGGACCTCGTGAAGAGCGGCGGCGAGTGGATCAGCTCCGTCGAGCTCGAGGGGCACGTGCTCGCGCACCCGGCCGTGCGGGAGGCCGCGGTCGTCGGCGTCCGCTCGCTGAAGTGGGACGAGCGGCCGGTGGTCGCCGTGGCGCTCGAGGACGGCGCGTCGCTGCCGCTCGACGAGCTGCGCAGCTTCCTCGCCGGCCGGGTCGCGCGCTGGTGGCTGCCGGACGATGTCGTCGTCGTCGACGAGGTGCCGCGCACGTCGGTCGGCAAGTACGACAAGAAGGCGCTGCGCGCGCTGCTGGCCGACCGGGTGCTGCCCTAGCCCGGGGCCACGAACCCGCCGGCCGGGCTCGGCGGCTCGGGAGCGGACGGCGGAGGCGGCGGCGGAGGCGGCGGCTGGGCGGCGGGGGCCGCGCCCGGCGTCCCCGCCGACAGCCGGAGCTCCTCGCGCCGACGCCGCTCGGCGAGCACGGCGGACAGCACGGCCCACCCGGGCGTGCCGGGCGGCGGAGCGGGGCGCACGCGCTCGGTGACGGCGGCCACCAGCTGGCCGCCCAGCTGCTCGCGCGCGGCCGGCGTGAGCTGCGCCGAGCGCGCCAGGAACTGCCGCGCCGACAGCGCGAGGTCCGGCGGCAGCGCCGACAGGTCGAGGCCGGCGGCCCACGCGGCGAGCGGCGGCGGCATCGTCACCACCGGTCCGCCGCGCACCGCCACGCGCTCCTGCAGCACCACCGTGCCGGCGAGCAGGTCGCCGAGCCGCTTGTCCTGCGGGTTGAGCAGCGACGTGACGACGGCCGCGGTGAACAGCGTGATGCCGGGCCGCTCGAGGAAGGCGCCGGCCAGGCCGCGCACCAGGGCGTGCCGGAAGCCGACCGGCCCGCCGTCGTCGCGCACCACCCGCAGGCCCATCACCGCCTTGCCGGGCGTCCGGCCGCGCAGCAGCGTCTCGAAGGTGACCGGGTAGACGATCAGCGTCGTGACGAGGGCGAGGATGACCAGCGCCGAGGCGGCGGCCTCGCTGGCGCCGGCGCCCACCGCGCCGGCCAGGCCGAAGACCACCAGGCCGAGCACGAGCTGGAGGAGGCCGTCCACCAGCCCGGCGACGACGCGCGAGGGCAGCGCGGCCCGGCGCAGGTCGAGCGCCACCGCCTCACCGGTGACCACCTGCGACGACGCGGCGGGCTGCACGGGCGGGACTCCTCTCCGGTGGGGGCGACGCCGCGCCGGGCGGCGTCCGCGGACCTAGTCTGCACGGGTGGACCTCGACGCGTACGTCGCCGCGCACCGGCGCGACTGGGACCGCCTCGAGGAGCTGCTCGGCCGCGCGAGCCGGCCGCGGCGGCTGTCCGGCGGCGAGGTCGACGAGCTCGTCGCGCTCTACCAGCGCGCCGCCACGTCGCTGTCGGTCGTGCAGAGCGCGAGCCCCGACCCGGCCCTCGTGGCGCGGCTGTCGTCGCTCGTGGCCCGCGGCCGCTCGGCCGTCACCGGCGGCCGGCCGGCCGTCTGGCGCGACGCCGCGTCGTTCCTGCGCGAGGGCTTCCCCGCCCTCTGCTACCGCACGCGGTGGTGGTGGCTGGGCGCGGCGGCCTTCTTCCTCGTCGTCTCCTTCGGGTGGGGCGCCTACGTCGCCTCGAGCCCCGAGGCGCAGCTCGCCGTGGCACCGCCCGAGGTGGTGCAGCAGCTCGTCGAGGAGGACTTCGAGGCCTACTACAGCTCCGACCCCGCGCAGGACTTCGCGGCCCGCGTCTTCACCAACAACGCCTACGTCGCCGCGCAGGCGATCCTGTTCGGCGTCCTGCTCGGCGTGCCGGTGCTCTACGTCCTGTACCTCAACGCGCTCAACGTCGGCATCGCCGGCGGGCTCATGGCGGCGAACGACCGCACCGGGCTGTTCTTCGGGCTCATCCTCCCGCACGGGCTGCTCGAGCTGACGGCCGTGTTCGTCGCGTGCGGGCTCGGCCTCAAGCTGGGCTGGACGGTGGTCGACCCCGGCCCGCGCACGCGCACCCGCGCGCTCGCCGAGGAGGGGCGCGCGGTGGTGCTGGGAGCGCTCGGGCTGGCCCTGGTGCTGCTGGTGTCCGGCCTCGTCGAGGGCTTCGTGACGCCGAGCGGCCTGCCGACGTGGGCGCGCATCGGCATCGGCATCGTCGTCGAGGTGCTCTTCCTCGCCTGGGTGTTCGGCCCCGGCCGCACGGCGCACCGCGCCGGCGTCACCGGCGACCTCGAGGGCGACCTGCGCGGCGACGCCGCTCCCGCCGCCGCCTGACGTGTCGGCGCGCTGCGTGCGGGCACGGTGCCCGGCGTGGAAGCGATCCCCGTCGTCCTGGTCCTGCTGGTCATCGCCGCCGTCGTCGTCGCGGCCGTCGTGAGGTCGCGCCGCTAGGCGGAGGGCGCGCCCCGCCAGCCGCCCTCGTCGACGCCGCCGGGCTGCGGCGCCGCCGGGTCGTAGGGCGTGCGGCTGAACACGAAGCTGCCGAGGTCGAGCGCCACGACCCCGCCGTCGTCGCCGCGCACCGGGCGCAGCACCTCGCCGGCGTGGTAGCCGTCGAGGCCGAGCCACGTGCCGTCGCCGCGCGCGCGGAACCGCGACGCCCGCCCCGGCGCCGCGAGGCCGGCGAGGTGCAGCAGCCCGTCGGAGGCCAGGCGCAGGCCGTGCCCGTACGGGCCCCAGTACCAGGTGCCGACGAGCGCCAGGGCGTCGTCGTCGACGTCGGGGAGCGGCGACCACGACGGTCCCGGTGCGGGCTCGGCGGAGCGCACGACCGACAGCAGGTCGGGCAGCAGCCGGGCGTCGAGGCCGGCGGTGCCGTTGGCGAGCGCGACGCCGCCGAGCCCGGCGTCGCGGTCGACCAGCACCCCGGCGAGGAAGCCCGGCATCGAGCCGCCGTGGCCGACGAGCACGGCGCCGTCGCGGCGCAGCACCTGCAGGCCGAGCCCGTACGCCGCGCCCTGCGCGTCGGTCGGGTCGACGCCGGCGGGCAGCGACATCTCCTCGAGCACGTCGCGGCTCAGGACGCCGTCGGCCCCGTCGAGCAGGAACGCGGCGAAGCGGCCGAGGTCGGCGAGCGTCGACCAGAGCTGGCCGGCGGGCGCCATGGCGACGGCGTCGTGCTCGGGCTCGGGCAGCAGGACGTCGGCCCACGGGTGCACGGCGTACCCCTGCGCCGCGCGCCCGTCCGGCCGGACAGTGGTGCGCGCCATGTCCAGCGGCAGCAGCACCTCGTCGCGGACGACGTCCTGCCACGGCCGGCCGCGCCGCCGCGCCACGAGCTCGCCGAGCACGCCGTAGCCGAGGTTCGAGTAGTGGAACCGGCGGCCGGCGTCGTGCGGGAGGTCGTCCGGCGACGTGCGCGCCACGAGCGCGTCGAACTCCAGGCCCGGCGTCCGCTCCCACCAGTCGGTCGGGCTCTCGGCCCGCACGCCGGCGACGTGCGCCAGCAGCTGCGCCACGGTGCGCCGGCCGAACGGCGTGCCGGGCACGTGCTCCTCGAGCGGGTCGTCGAGGGCGAGCAGGCCCTCCTCGCGCAGCCGCAGCACCGCCACGGCGGTGACGGTCTTGGTGATGCTGCCGAGCCGGTACTGGACGTCGTCGTGCGGCTCGTCGACGGCGCCCCGACCGGCCGACCAGGCCAGCTGCCCGTCGCGCACCACGCCGGCCACGAGCGAGGGCAGCCGGCCCTCGCGCTGCGCGCGTGCGGTGCGGGCCAGCAGGCGGACGGCCGTGGAGTCGAGCACCTGCGCAGGCTAGAGGCGGCCCGCCGCCTTGAGCGCCAGGTAGGCGTCGGAGACGGCGGGGGCGAACGACGCCGGCGGCGCCTCGACCACCTCGACGCCGCGGCGCCGCAGCAGCGCGGCGACCTGCCGCCGCTCGGTGCGGGCGCGCTCGGCCGCCGCGGCCGCGTACACCGCCTCGGCGGACCCCCGGCCCGCGGCCAGCTCCTCGACGCGGGGGTCGGCCACCGACGCCAGCACGACGACGTGCCGGCTGGTCAGCGACGACAGCACCGGCAGCAGGCCCTCCTGCAGCGGCGCCGGGTCGAGCGAGGTGAACAGCACGACGAGCGAGCGCCGGCGGGTGCGGCGCAGCACCTCGCCGACGAGCCCGCGGCCGTCCGCCTCGACGAGCGCCGGCTCGAGGGTGGCGACGGCGTCGACGACGCGCGGCAGCACGTCCTCGCGCCCGACCGCCTCGACGGCAGCGCGCACCTGCCGGTCGTAGGCCAGCAGGTCGACGCGGTCGCCGGCGCGCGCGGCGAGCGCGGTGAGCAGCAGCGCGGCGTCGAGGGCGGCGTCCAGGCGCGGCTCGTCGCCGACCCGGCCGGCCGACGTGCGCGAGGTGTCGAGGACGACGAGCACCGAGCGGTCGCGCTCCGGCCGCCACGTGCGCACCACCACCGACGTCGAGCGCGCGGTGGCGCGCCAGTCGATGGAGCGGACGTCGTCGCCGGGCACGTACTCGCGCAGCGCGTCGAACTCGGTGCCCTGGCCGCGCGTGCGCAGCGCCACCGCGCCGTCGAGCTGGCGCAGCTGCGACAGCCGCTCGGGCAGGAACCGGCGCGACCGGAACGGCGGCTGCACGCGGACCCGCCACGGCACCTCGTGCCGGCCCTGCCGCCCGGCGACGCCCAGCGGGCCGAGCAGCCGCACGGTGACGCGGTCGGGGCGCCGGTCGCCGCGGCGGACCGGCCGCAGCACCGTCGTCAGGACGCGGCGCTCGCCGGGCGGGACGTCGAGCGCGTGCGTCCGCGGCGAGGCGCCGGCGGACGGCGTCCACGCGTCGCGCAGGACGCCACGGGCCCGGCGCGACGAGCCGTTGACGACGGCGAGCCGCACCTCCGCGGTGTCGTCGAGCCGGCACGAGGTCGCGCCGGAGCGGGTGAGCCGCAGGGAGGACACCGGCGCCGCGCGCGCGACGTCGACGGCGACCGCGGCCACCACCACCAGCGCCCAGACGAGCACCGTCGCCCACGACGGCGCGACGGCGACCGGCAGCACGCCCAGCAGGGCGAGCAGCGCGGCCCGACCGGTGAGCGCCATCTACCGCGGGACGGGCACCGAGGCGAGGACGCCGTCGAGCACGCCGTCGCCGGTGACGCCCTCGAGCTCGGCCTCGGGCCGCACGGCGACGCGGTGCCTCAGCGTCGGCCGGGCGAGCGCCTTGACGTCGTCCGGCGTGAGGTAGTCGCGGCCGGACAGCCACGCCCACGCCTTGGACGTCGCCAGCAGCGCCGTGGCACCGCGCGGCGAGACGCCCAGCGACAGCGACGGCGACGAGCGGGTCGCCCGGCACAGGTCGACGACGTAGCCGAGCACCTCGGGCGTCACCGACACCGCCTGCGCGGCGGCCCGCGCGGCCGCGAGCTCCGCGGCGCCGGCCACCGGCCGCAGCGCCGACAGGTCGCGCGGGTCGAAGCCGGCCGAGTGCGCCTCGAGCACCTTCACCTCGTCGTCGCGCGAGGGCAGCTGCACGACGAGCTTGAGCAGGAAGCGGTCGAGCTGCGCCTCGGGCAGCGGGTAGGTGCCCTCGTACTCGACGGGGTTCTGCGTGGCGCACACGACGAACGGGTCGGGCAGCGGCCGCGGGACGCCGTCGACGGAGACCTGCCGCTCCTCCATCGCCTCGAGCAGCGACGCCTGCGTCTTCGGCGGCGTGCGGTTGATCTCGTCGGCGAGCAGCAGGTTCGTGAACACCGGCCCCTCGCGGAACGAGAACGCGGCGGTCCGCGCGTCGTACACGAGCGAGCCGGTGACGTCGCCCGGCATGAGGTCGGGCGTGAACTGCACGCGCTTGGTGTCGAGCTGCAGCGACGCCGCGACCGCGCGCACCAGCAGCGTCTTCGCGACGCCCGGCACGCCCTCGAGCAGCACGTGCCCGCGGCACAGCAGCGCGACGACCAGCCCCGTGACGACGGCGTCCTGGCCGACGACGGCCTTGCCCACCTCGGCGCGCAGCGCGACGAGCGCCTCGCGCGCCTGCTCCGGCCCGGGCCCGGGCGCGCCGCGGCGCGCGGCCGGCCGCTTGCGCGGCGCCGCCCTGGCGCCGGCCGGCGCGGCCACCTCGGGCTTCGGCGGTGAGGTGGGGATC
>DATMKB010000494.1:0-4676 GCA_035553635.1 Mycobacteriales bacterium | reverse complement strand
TGCTCGATGCGCGCGTCGGGCCAGGAGCCCATCTCCTCGGCCGTCGGCAGCGTCCCGGCGTCGAGCGCCGCGGTGAGCGCGTCGACGGCGACGAGCGGGTCGACGCAGCTCATCGCCCAGTCCGCGCCGGCCGACACGGCGCGCACGGCCGCCTCCGCGGGCGCGATGCCGAGCGCCGCCGACGACGCCGCCATCGACACGCTGTCGGTGAGCAGCACCGCCGCGGGGCCGGCCCGCTCGCGCAGCACCCGCAGCGCGTTCGGGCTCAGCGTCGCCGGCACGCCTGGCTCCGTCAGCCCCGGGCTGCGCAGGTGGCCGACCATGACGAGCGTCCCGCCGGCCCGCAGCACCTCGTCGAAGGGCCGGAGGTCGCGGCCCTCGAGGGCCTCGAGCGGCGGCACCTCCGGCGCCTCGGTGTGCGAGTCGGCCGCGCCGCCGTGGCCCGGCCAGTGCTTGACGACGCTGAGGACGCCGGCCCGCTCGAGCCCGCGCGACCACGCCACCGCGGCGGACGCCGCCCGCGCGGGGTCGGCGGAGAACCCGCGCCGCGTCTCGGCGACGTAGCCGCCCGGCAGGGCGAGGTCGGCGACCGGCGAGAGGGCGGCGTGCAGCCCCAGCGCGCGCATGCCCGCGGCGTAGTCGTGCGCCGTCTGCTCGATGCGCGCGTCGGGCCAGGAGCCCATCTCCTCGGCCGTCGGCAGCGTCCCGAGCACGCCGCGCAGGCGCTGCACGCGGCCGCCCTCCTCGTCGCTCGCGAGCAGCGGGGAGGTGCCGTCCGGCCCGGCGGCGCGCACCTGCGCGAGACCGGCGGCCAGGGCCGCGCCGTCGGTGGGGCGGCCGAGCAGGGCGATGCCGCCGAGGCCGGCCTGCGCGTGCGCGACGGCGAGCCCGAGGTCCGCGGTCTGCACGCAGGAGAAGACCAGCTGCGCCGCGAGCCGTCGCGACGACCAGGTGGCCGGGTCGCCGGGGTCGTGCGCCGGAGCGGGCACCGGCGGGTGGCGCACCTCGAGCGGCACGGCCACCGGAGCCTCGGGGGCCGTGGCGGCGACCGGCGCGACGACCCGGGGGCCGGCCGGGTCCGTCGGCGCGTGGGTCGCCGCCGTGACGAGCCCCGACACGAGGACCGCGGCGGCCAGGCCCGCGAGCGGCGGCACCGGCCGGGGCACCGGTCGGACGCCCCGCGCCCGGGCGTGCGCGGCGGCAGGCCGGTGCGCGGCTGCGCCGTGCTTGCCGTGCGTGCGGGCGTCCACGCCACCTCCTGTCCGCGTCCTGCCCGACGGTAGGCGCCGCGGGCCGCGCGCGCGGTCAGGACGGGTGCCCTTCTCTCGCCGCGCCGCAAGGGGGTCCCGGCTAGCCCTGGGAGCTCGAGCCGCCCTCGCCCTGGACGTGGGCGCGCATCGCCGGCAAGTGGTCGGGCCAGAGCTGGTGGCCGCCGGGGTGCCGCAGCAGCGTGACCTCCGCGCCGCGCTCCTCGAGCAGGCCGACGAGCCGGGTGGTCTGCGCCGGCAGCGCGTGCGGGTCGCGTTCGCCGTTGCTGATGAGCACCCGCTTGCCGCGCAGGTCGGCGGGCGGCGGGTCGGCGAACGGCGGCGCCGTGCCGAGCAGCACGCCGCCGCTCAGCAGGTCGGGGTGCCGCAGGAGCAGCGCGCTCGCGGTGTTGGCGCCGTTGCTGAAGCCGACGGCGTGCAGGGGCCCGAGCCCGTGCGCGGCCTGGGCGGCGCGGATGAACTCGGCCAGCTCGTCGACCCGCTCGCGCAGGTCGTCCTCGTCGAAGACGCCCTCGGCATGCCGGCGGAAGAACCGGTTCATGCCGTGCTCGCTCACCGTGCCGCGCGGTGACAGGACCGCGGCGCCGGGGGCCAGCGCGTCGGCGAGCGGCAGCAGCCCGTGCTCGTCGTCGCCGGTGCCGTGCAGGACGAGCAGGGCCGGTGCGCCGCCGGGCCTCAGGACGTGGGGCCGCGCGAGCGTCCCGGCCGTCACGCGGCGTCCGGGTCGTCCAGCCGCAGCGGCGGCAGGGCGGCCGCGATCGCCTCGCGGCTGGGCTCGAGCCACGGCGGCAGCTTGAGCGCGCGGCCGAGCTCGAGCAGCGGCTCGTCCACGTCGAAGCCCGGCTCGTCCGTCGCGATCTCGAAGAGCACGCCGCCGGGCTCGCGGAAGTAGATGCTCTTGAAGTACTGCCGGTCGCGGATCTCTGTGACCGCCACGCCGGCGGCCAGCAGCTCCTGCTGCCAGCGCGTCATCGTGGCGAGGTCGGGTGCGCGGAACGCGATGTGGTGCACGGTGCCGCCAGCCTGCAGGCCGCGGTCGGCGGCGTCGGCGGCGACGTCGACGAGCGCGCCGGAGCCGCCGCCGGACATGGCGAAGCGCGCACGGTCGTCCTGCTCCCCGGACAGCGACATCCCGAGCAGGTCGGTGAGCATCTGCGCCGACGGCTCGAGCAGCCGCTCCGACAGCGTGACGGCGTGCAGGCCGCGGACGGCGTGCTCGCTCGGGATGTCGGCCACGCCGTCCCAGCCGCTGCGCGTGTCGCCGGGCGCGGCGACGAGCTCGAGGACCATCCCGTCGGGGTCGCGCAGCACGAGGACGTCCTCGCCGTCGCGCTCGCGGGGCGCGTCGGCGTCGACGCCGCGCGCGGCCAGGTGGCCCTGCCACCAGCCCAGCGAGCCCTCCGGCACGGAGAAGGCGGTGGCCGTGGTCATGCCGGTGCCCTGCCGGCCCTTCGGGACGCCCTTCCACGGGAAGAAGGTCAGCAGGCTGGACGGCCGGCCCGCCTCGTCGCCGTAGTAGAGGTGGTAGGTGTCGGGAGCGTCGAAGTTGACGGTCTGCTTCACCAGCCGCAGGCCGAGGACGCGGGTGTAGAAGTCGACGTTGCCCTGCGGGTCGTCGGCGATGGCGGTGACGTGGTGCAGGCCGTGCGGGGCGACGGTGGTCACGGTCGGTCCTCCGGGTTGCTTGCGCGTGCAACGAGTGTGCGCCACGACGGCCGTCGGCGCCAGCGTGCGAGAGTCGACGGGTGATCGCGGTGTGCGGCGAGGCGCTGGTGGACCTCCTCCCCACGGGACCCGACTCCTACCGCGCGGCGCCCGGCGGGAGCCCCGCCAACACGGCCGTCGCCCTGGCTCGGCTCGGGACGCCGGTCGCGCTGCTCGCGCGGCTCTCGGGCGACGGCTTCGGCGCGCTGCTGCGTCGCCACCTCGCGGACAACGGCGTCGACCTCGCGGCCGCGGTGGCCGCCGCGGAGCCGAGCAGCCTGGCGATCGTCTCCCGCGACGCGTCGGGCGCGGCGTCGTACCGCTTCGTCATGGACGGCACGGCCGACTGGCAGTGGACCGACGACGAGCTGGCCCTGCCGGAGGGCGCCGTGGCCGTGCACACCGGCTCCCTCGCGCTCGCCAAGGCGCCGGCGGTCGAGCGGTTCCTCCTGCGGGCGCGCGCCTCGGCCACGGTCTCGGTCGACCCCAACCTGCGGCCGGCGCTGCTGACCTCGCTCGACGACGCCCGGCGCGACGTCGAGCGCTGGGTGGCGCTCGCGGACGTGTTCAAGGCCAGCTCCGAGGACCTCGCGCTGCTGCACCCGGGCGAGGACCCTCTGCGCGTCGCCCGCTCGTGGCGCGACCGCGGCGCGGCCGTCGTCGTGGTGACCGGCGGCGCCGACGGCGCGCACGTCCTGGTGGGCGACGAGGTCCTGCACGCGCCCGGCAGGCGGGTCGACGTCGTCGACACGGTCGGTGCGGGGGACACGTTCACGGCCGGCTTCCTCTCGGTGCTGCACGCCCGCGGCCTGCTCGGCGGCCGCCTCGACGCCGTCACGCCTGACGACGCGCGCGCCGCCCTCGACGTGGGGCTGCGCGCGGCAGCGGTGACCTGCAGCCGTCCCGGCGCCGACCCGCCCCGCGCCGACGAGCTGCCGGACTGACGGGCCGGAGCTCCCCGGATCGGCGCGCTCCGGCGGACCCGCGAGCCTGGTGCCGACGCTCACCGACTGCTGCTGTGCGCGACAGCGGCACGTGTTGTGGCGTGGCTGACCGACTGCTGTCCTGCGCGACAGCGGGCAGCGGGCCGGTGCGGGCGGGGCGTCCAGCTGCCTGTCCGGATGCGTACGGGACGCCAGCAGTCGGTGAGCGGCGGCGACACAGGACACGGGGGCGGGGCGCCGGGTCCTCGAGCCGCCGCGGAGGGCTACGGGCGGGCCGGAGTCAGCGTCAGGAGGCGCACCGCGGCCGCGCCGACCGTGGTCCGCGGGCCGAGTGCCCGGACGAAGGGGTTCGATCCCGGCGGCCGGCGAGCAGCTCGGCGTGCAGCGGCGCGCCGAGCCAGGTGACGCGCGCGTCCGGGTGCGCCGCGCGCAGCGCGGACAGCGCCGGCAGCGCCACCACCAGGTCGCCCAGGTGGTCGGCGCGCAGGACGGCGACCCGCCGCACGGCGGGTCCGGGGGGCAGCAGGGTCACGGCGCTCCTCGGGTCGAGCGCCGGACTGCCCCTCCTGCGGCCGCGCAACCGTCCCGGCCGCGCAACCGTCCCGGCGGCGGACCGCCAGGTCAGTCCGCCGAGGCGGTGACCAGCGCCTGGCCCGGCGTCGCGGCGGGCACCGCCGCGGGCGTGCGCAGCTCGTCGAGCCGCACGAGGGCGATGCCGACGAGCACGAGCAGGCCGCCGGCGAGCTGCACCGGCGCGAGC
>DATMKB010000493.1:0-3646 GCA_035553635.1 Mycobacteriales bacterium | reverse complement strand
ATCACGCAGGCGTTCTTCGAGGTGGGCGGCCAGTACCGGCGCAACGTGTGAGCCGGCTCGTCACGACGGTGCTGCCGGCTCCCGGGCCCCGCGTGTCCGTGTCGCTGCTGCACGAGCTCGAGCTCGACGACGGGCGGCGCGTGCTGCTGCTCGACGACCGGGGCTTCGGGAGCACGGCCTCGTGGTCGCAGGTGACGCGGGCGGACGTCGAGCGCGACGCGCGCACCTGCGTCGGGCCGGACGAGCCGTTCGGCGACCGCACCGCCGACGACATGGCGCGCGACCACTGGGCCGAGCTGGCCGCCCGCGCCGGCGTGCCCGCCCCTGAGCTCGCGGCCCTGCCGCACGACGTCGAGCTGCACCCGGACGTCGAGGCGCGGCTCGGCTGAGGAACAGCGGACGGGCGCGCGTCGTTGCACAGCACCCGGACCTGCCAGGAGGCCCCGCATGACGCTCGTCGCCGAGATGGAGCTGTACGACCGCTACCGCCTCGCCGAAGCGCAGCTCGCCGCCGGCCAGCCGCACGAGGCCGCCACGACGCTCGCCCCCGCGGAGGACGAGCTGCCCGTGCAGGGGCTGGTGCTGCTCGCCCGCGCGTACGCCGGCTCGGCGCAGCTCGGCCGCGCCCGCGCGGTGCTCCTGCGCGTCGTCGACGCCGACCCGGTCGACGACTGGGCGCGCTACGCGCTCGGCCGCGTCGAGGAGGGGCTGGGCGACCGCGCCGCCGCCGAGGAGCACTACCGCGTCGCGATCGCGCTGCGGCCGCGCGACGAGTACCGCGAGCGGCTGGCCCGGCTGCCCGTCTGACGGCCCCGACGGCCGCCCCGCTGATCGTGATGCGCGATCCGCACTCCTGGCGCGCCGGGAGTGCGGATCCGCCATCACGATCAGCGAGACGGGGCGCCCCCCGCGTCAGGCGGCCTGCTGCTCCGGGGCGGCCTCGGTGCGCGGCGTGCGCGGCGTCGTCGGCTGCGCGCCGGTGAGCTCGTTCGGCAGCGACAGCCGGAAGACCTTGGCCCAGGCCGAGGCGACCTGCAGCGGCAGCGGCCCGCTGACGTACGTCAGGCCGTAGCGCTCGAACAGCTCCTGCACCTTCGGCGCGATCTCCTGGTACCGGTTGCTCGGCAGGTCGGGGAACAGGTGGTGCTCGACCTGGAAGCTGAGGTTGCCGGTCATCAGGTGCAGCAGCGGGCCGCCGGAGATGTTGGCGGCGCCGAGCATCTGGCGCAGGTACCACTCGCCGCGGGTCTCGCCCTCGATCGAGGTCTTCTCGAAGGTCTGCACGCCCGAGGGGAAGTGGCCGCACATGATCACCGAGTGCGTCCAGACGTTGCGGACGAGGTTCGCGGTGAGGTTCGCGGCGAAGGTCGGCACGGCCGACGGGCCGGACATGAGCGGGTGGAGCACGTAGTCGCGCACGACCTGCTTGCGGATCTTGCGCAGCACCTTGCGGCCCTGCGACAGGAACTCCTTCTTGTCCTTGCGGCCCTTGAGCGCCTTGCCGACCTCCATGTCGTAGGCCGCGATGCCGTACTCGAACATGAGCATGTTGACGAAGTTCCACAGCGGCTGCGCCAGGTAGAACGGCACCCACTTCTGGTCCTCGTCGACGCGCATGATCCCGTAGCCGAGGTCGTTGTCCTTGCCGAGGACGTTCGTGTACGTGTGGTGCAGCTCGTTGTGCGAGTGCTTCCACATGTCGGCGGGCGACACGTTGTCCCACTCCCAGGTCGTGGAGTGGATCTTCGGGTCGCGCATCCAGTCCCACTGGCCGTGCATGACGTTGTGCCCGATCTCCATGTTCTCGAGGATCTTGGAGACGGACAGGCCGACGGTGCCGGCGATCCAGGCCGGCGGGAACAGCGAGACGAGCAGCAGCGCGCGGCTGGAGAGCTCGAGCTTGCGCTGGGCGTCGATCACCTTGCGGATGTAGGCGGCGTCGCGCTCGCCGCGGCTGGCGAGCACCTGCTCGCGGAGGGCGTCGAGCTCGCGGCCGAGCGCCTCGACGTCCTCGGCGCTCAGGTGGGCGACGGGGCTCTCGGGGAGGTTCTGGACGGCGGTCATGGTCGGTGTCCTCTCAGACGTCGAGGTCGCAGGCACCGGCGGCGGCCGAGATGCAGGTCTGCACCAGGACGCCGTCGCCGGGGGCGGCGGTGGTCAGGGAGCCGTCGCGCAGGTCGCGGACGGCGCCCTCGCGCAGCGGGAGCACGCAGCCGAAGCAGATGCCCATCCGGCAGCCCGAGGGCATGAGGACGCCGGCGGCCTCGCCGACGTCCAGGAGCGGGGTGGCGCCGTCGGCCTCGGCGGTGGCGCCCGTGCGGGAGAACGCGACGGTGCCGCCGTCGCCGGCGGTGACGACCACCGGCCGGAAGCGCTCGACGTGCAGCTGCTCGGGCCGGCCGAGACCGGCCCAGTGCTCCTCCAGCAGGTCGAGCATGCCGACCGGGCCGCACGCCCACGTCTCGCGCTCGACGAGGTCGGGGACGAGCCGGGCCAGCTCGTCGACGGTCAGCATCCCGTCGACGTCGGTGTGCTTCTCGACCAGGCGCAGGCGCCCGGCCTTCGCCAGCGCGCGCAGCTCGCCGCCGAAGACGACGTCGTCGCGGGTGGGGGCCGAGTGCACGAGGACGACGTCGGCGAGCTCGTCGAGGTGCGAGCGCAGCATGCCCATGACGGGCGTGATGCCGCTGCCGGCGGTGACCAGCAGGACCTTCGCGGGCCGCGGGTCGGGCAGGACGAAGTCGCCGGTGGCCTGGTCGAGCTGCAGCACCTGGCCGGGCCGCGCGCGGCGGACGAGGTGGTTGCTCACGACGCCGTCCGGGATGGCCTTGACGGTGACGCTCACCGTGGCGCCGCCGGGCGCGCAGGTGACCGAGTAGGCGCGCCACATGCGCACGCCGTCGACGTCGACGCCCAGGCGCACGTACTGGCCGGGCACGTGCCCGCGCCAGCCGCGGCCGGGCCGCAGGACGAGGGTGACGGCGTCGCGCGTCTCCGGGTGCACCGCCTCGATGCGCGCCCGCAGCTGGTCGGGGGACCGCAGCGGGTCGAGCAGGTCGAGGTAGTCGGACGGGACGAGGGGCGTGGCCGCGAGCTCGGCCACGCGGGCGAGGCTGCCGCGGAGGGCTGAGGTGAGGACCGGCATGACACGTACTGTCCCCGCTCCTGGGGCTAGGGTCCTGCCCGTGCGGAGTGAGCCCGAGCGCCTGCGTTGTTCGCTGAGGACAGCGTGACGCGGACCTCGGCCGGGCTGGCGCTCGACCCGGACGTCGTCGACGCCCTGCGCGCGCGGCTGCCGGAGGTCGCCGAGCGCACCGTGGCCGCCGTGACCCGCGACGTCGGCGAGTACCGCGCGGTGGAGGAGCAGGTCGGCGAGAACATCCGGCAGGCCGTGCGGCTGGCGCTGGCGACCTTCCTGCGCCTCGCCGCTGAGCCGGCCGGTCCCGGCACCGCCGAGGACCCCATGCAGCCGGCCGTCGAGGGCGCCTACGCGCTCGGGCGCGGCGAGGCGCGCAGCGGCCGGACGATGGACGCGCTGCTCGCCGCCTACCGCGTCGGGGCCCGCACGGCCTGGCAGGAGTGGGCGGGCGCGGCGGTCGCCGTCGGCATGCGCGCCGACACCGTGGCCCGGTTCGCCGAGCTGGTC
>DATMKB010000492.1:0-4352 GCA_035553635.1 Mycobacteriales bacterium | reverse complement strand
GTGGGGCCGGGGGAAGAGGCGAGAGGCGGCGAGGAGGCGGCGGTGGCGGACCCGCGGTTCCTCCTCCTCGAGCTGCCGGTCACGGTGACCTCGGCGGGCCTGCACGCCGGCGTCGCCGGGACGAGGACGGCCTGGCGGCT
Source organism: Mycobacteriales bacterium (assembly GCA_035553635.1). GTDB lineage: Bacteria > Actinomycetota > Actinomycetes > Mycobacteriales > SCTD01 > DATLGD01. The sequence goes on along the minus strand of DATMKB010000492.1, from coordinate 4,212 downwards.
CGTCGCCGGCAACAACCACGTCCTGGGGCGCGTCCCCGAGCCGCTCGAGGACCTCGAGGCGTGCCGCGCCGCCCTGTCCCGGCTACGTGCCGGCGTGGACCGGCTGACGACCGGCGACCGGCCCGGCTCCCGGCCGGGGCGCTGGGGCTGGGAGCTGCGGCTGGGCGCCGACGTCGTGGCCGTGTCGAGCCGCTGGTACGAGCGGCAGCGCGAGGCGCTCAGGTCGGTGGAGGCGTTCCTCGACGCGGTCCCCGTCGCGGGCACCAGCGAGAGGATCGCCGTGCGCCCGATCCTGCGGCAGCTGCGGCGACCGGACCTCCTCGTGCCGCGCGACCAGCAGGACGAGGACGGGTGACCAGGCTTCGCCGGACGTTCACCCCGTCCTCGGGCACAGGGCCCCTGCCGCTACCTGCGCCGCGGAACGTCGGGGTCATGCGCGTGGCAGTGGTCACCGAGTCGTTCCTCCCCCAGGTCAACGGCGTCACGAACAGCGTCCTGCGGGTCTGCGAGCAGGTGCAGCGGCACGGCGGCGAGGTGCTCGTCGTCGCTCCCGGCCGCGGGCCGGCGGAGTGCGCCGGCGCCACGGTCGTGCGGACGCCGTCGGTGCCGCTGCCGGGCTACCGCGACTTCCGGCTCGGCCGACCGTGGCCGCACCTGGCCCGCACCCTGCGCGCGTTCTCGCCCGACGTCGTCCACCTGGCCTCCCCCGCGGCGCTCGGCGCGCAGGCGGCGCGCACCGCGCACCGCCTGGACCTGCCGGTGGTCGCCGTCTACCAGACCGACCTCGCCGGCTTCGCCCGCCGCTACGGGCTCGCCGGCACCGAGGCGGCGGTCTGGCGCTGGCTGCGACGGGTGCACCGCGACGCCGCGGTGACGCTCGCGCCGAGCACCGCGGCCGCCGACGACCTGCGACGCCACGGCGTGCCGCGGGTGGCCCGGTGGGGGCGCGGCGTCGACACGACGCGGTTCTCCCCGCAGCACCGCTGCGACGCGCTGCGCGCACGGCTGGCGCCCGGCGGCGAGGTGCTCGTCGGCTACGTCGGCCGCCTCGCGCACGAGAAGGAGGTGCACCTGCTCGCCCACCTGCGGGGCGTCCCGGGCACCCGCCTGGTGGTGGTGGGCGACGGCCCGCAGCGCGCAGCGCTGCAGGCGCAGCTGCCGGGCGTGCCGTTCCTCGGCCTGCAGACCGGCGCCGACCTGTCGCGGGCCTTCGCCTGCCTCGACGTCTTCGTGCACACCGGCGCCGCCGAGACCTTCTGCCAGGCCGCGCAAGAGGCGAAGGCGAGCGGCGTGCCCGTGGTCGCACCGGCGGCCGGCGGGCTGCTCGACCTCGTCGACCACGGCCGCACCGGCCTGCTGTTCGCCCCCGGCGACGGCGACCACCTGCGACGCCAGGTCGCGCTGCTCGCCGCCGACGCCGGCGCCCGGGCCCGCATGGCCCGCGCGGCGCACGCCTCGGTGCAGGACCGCACCTGGGACGCGCTCGGTGACGAGCTGCTCGCCCACTACGCCGCCGCGGCCGGCGCCCGCCCGGCGCTGGGGGTGGCGGCGTGACCCGCGTGGTGCAGGTGGCCAACTTCGTGACCCCGACGAGCGGCGGTCTGCGCACGGCGCTGCAGGCGCTCGCCGCCGGCTACGGCGCGGCCGGCTGCGAGGTGGTGCAGGTGCTGCCCGGTCCGGCCGACGCCGTCGAGGAGCAGCCGTGGGGCCGGCGCGTCCTGCTGCGGGCCCCCGAGGTGCCGGGCACCGGCTACCGGGTGCTCACCGACCTCACCCGGGTGGCCGCCACGCTCGACGCGCTGCAGCCCGACCGGCTCGAGGTGCACGACCGCACGACGCTGCGCCGCCTCGGCCGCTGGGCCCGCGACCGGGGCGTGCCGTCGCTCGTGGTGAGCCACGAGCGGCTCGACCGCTGGCTGCACCAGTGGCTGCCGTCGCGGCTGCCGCTCGACCGCGCGGCCGACCGCTCGAACGCCGCGCTCGGCGCCGCCTTCGACACCGTGGTCTGCACGACGCCGTGGGCCGCCCGGGAGTTCGCCCGCGCGGGCGTGCCGGTGGTGCAGGTGCCGCTCGGCGTCGACCTCGACGTCTTCCGCCCCGACCGGTCCTGCCGGCCGTGGCTCGCCGGCGAGCGCGAGCTGCTGCTCGTCACGGCCACCCGGCTCTCGAAGGAGAAGCGCCCCGACCTCGCGGTGGCCGCTGTCGCCGAGCTCGTGCGGCGGCGCCGGCGCGTGCGGCTCGTGGTCGCCGGCGACGGGCCGCTGCGCGGGCGGCTCGAGCACGCGGCGCGCGGCCTGCCGGTCGTCTTCGCCGGGCACGTCGCCGGCCGCGACCGCGTCGCCCGGCTGCTGTCGGCGGCCGACGTCGTGCTCGCGCCCGGTCCGGTGGAGACCTTCGGGCTCGCGGCCCTCGAGGCGCTGGCCTGCGGCACGCCCGTGGTGGTGAGCCGGCACTCCGCGCTGCCCGACGTCGTCGGGGAGGCCGGGCGGAGCTGCCCGAGCAGCGGCTTCTGCCTCGCCGACGCCGCGGTCGACCTCGCCGCCCGGCCAGGCGTGCGGGAGGCGGCGCGGGCACGGGCGGAGCGCTACCCGTGGTCGGCGACGGTCGACGGGTTCCTCGACGTGCACGGACTGCGCGCGCCGCTGCGGGCCGCGGCGTGACGCTGCGGGTGGCCGCCCTCGGCGACAGCACGAGCTGCGGCGAGGGCGTGGGCCTGCGGGTGCCGCTCGAGGGCACCTGGCCGGCCCGGCTGGCGGCGGCGCTGCCGGACGCCGAGCTGCTGCCGCTGGCCGTCGCGGGCTGCCGGGTGCAGGCGCTGCGCGAGCACCAGCTGCCGGCGGCGCTGGCCGCGGAGCCGCACCTGGCGACGGTGCTCATCGGCCTGAACGACGTCGCCCGGGGTGCGTACGACCCGGCAGCAGTCGGTGAGCACCTGCGCGCGGTGGTCCGGGCCCTGCGGCGTGCGGGCACGACCGTCCTGCTGGGCCGGCTCCACGACCCCGCGCAGCACCTCGTCCTGCCGCCGCCGCTGCGCCGCGTCGCCTCCGTCCGCACCGCGGCGGTGAACCGGGCCGTCGACGCCGCCGCCGAGGAGGCCCGGCGCGGCGACGGCGGGGACGTGCTCGTGCTGGACCTCGCGCGGGTGCCGGCGCTGCGCCTGCGCCGCGCGTGGGCCGTCGACCGGGTGCACCCGACCGCAGCCGCGCACGGGCTCATCGCCGCCGCGGCCGCGCGCGTGCTGGCGGACGCCGGCTGGCCGGTCGGTCGAGTGCCGCCGGCCCCGCTCCCGCCCGCGCCCGGGCGACTGGCGGAGGCCTGGTGGGCCGGCCGGCACGGCCTGCCGTGGGCGGCCGCGAACCTGCGCGACCTCGCGGCGCCCGTGGTGGCGGCGGCCCGCTAGTCCTCGCCGGCCAGCGCGTCGAGGCCGTCGAGGGCGTCGTGGCCCTCGCGGTCCGCGAGGTGGCCGGCCCGGTCGCGCGGGTGCACGCCGCCGGCGTCCAGCCAGCGCCCCGTCGCGGCGCGCCCGGCCTCGACCAGCGCGCCGGTCCGCCGGAAGTCCCGGGGACCGGCGGGGACCTCGTCGAGCAGGCCCGCGGCCCAGGCGTCAGCGACGTGCGGCAGCACCCGCACGCGCGGGTCGGCCAGCTCCGCCTCGACGGCCGCCCGGTTGGCCACCGCGCGGGCGACGGTGAACGAGCGCAGGACGACCTCGAGCGCCCCGCGCCGGCTCTCGACCGGCGGCACCCACGCGCCGGCCGGGGCGCCGAGGCCGCACGCGTCGACGGCCCCGGGCATCGCGGCGCAGCGGCCCGGCGTCCCCGTCACCGGGGCGAGGCCGCAGTCGAGCACCAGGACGACGTCGTCGGGACCGGCGGCGGCCAGGGCCGGCGCCAGCGGCACCCCGCTGACGACGCCGCCGTCGACGTGCAGGTGGCCGCCCGGCAGGCGCACCGGCGGGAACAGCCCGGGCAGCGAGCAGGAGGCGACGAGCAGGTCGGCGAGCGGCCCGCGGTCGTGGTGGCGGGCGGCGCCGCAGTCCAGGCACGTCGTGGTCACGGTGAGCGGCACGGCGAGCTCGGACAGGTCGTGCGCGCCCACGTGCGTCTCGACCAGGCGCCGCAGCGGACGCTCGTCGAGCAGGGCGTCCGCGCGCGTCGCGACCGCCGACGCCATCCCCCGCGCCGTCGACCAGCGCGACGGCGACAGGACCCG
>DATMKB010000491.1:0-3289 GCA_035553635.1 Mycobacteriales bacterium | reverse complement strand
GGCGAGGCGCTGGCCGACGACGGCGAGGCCCAGCAGCGCGGCGGCGACGACGAACGACGCGGCCCAGGCCAGGACAGCAGCCTCGAGCACGGGACTCCCCCGATCAAGCCGGTGCAAGGTGACGCACCCGGGTCAGGGGGGCGGGAACGGACACCATCGTCCGACGCGCCACGTGGGCGTGCAATGACCCGGTCGGACCATCCCGGGTGGCACGGGATAGCCCGTTCGGGTGACCCGCCTCAGGCGCAGGCGCGGCAGCGGCCGGACAGCGCCACGTGCCCGACGTCGAGCACGAACCCGCGCTCGCGCGCCAGCCGACCGACGGCGTCGTCGAGGAGGTCGGCGCCGGTCTCCTCGACCGCGCCGCAGCCCCGGCAGACGAGGTGGACATGGGCGTCCGACGTCGTCACGGAGTACGTCGGCGCGCCGTGGCCGAGGTGGGTGTGCTGCACGAGGTCGAGCTCCTCGAGCAGCTCGAGCGTCCGGTAGACGGTCGAGATGTTGACGCCCGCGGCGGTGCGGCGCACGGCCGTCGCGATGTCCTCGGGGGTGCCGTGCCCGAGCTCGGCGACCGCCTGCAGCACGAGCTGGCGCTGGGGCGTGAGCCGGTAGCCGCGGGACCGGAGCTCGGCCTGCCAGCCGCCCAGCTCGCCGTCGGTCCGCACCGCCCGCCCCATGCGCGGCACAGTAGACCGCCGGCGCGGGGGTGATCGGTCGGCGCTACGGTCGCGGCGATGGCCGGTCCCGTGCTGCTCCTGCTCGACGACCCGTCGCGGGTGCTCGACCCGGCGACGCCCCTGCTGCGCGCCGACGACCTCGGCGTCGTCCGCGGCGAGGCGGTCTTCGAGACGCTGCGCGTGGCGGGCGGCCGGCCGGCCCTGCTCGACCTGCACCTGCGCCGCCTGGCGCGCAGCGCCGAGCGCGTGGGCATCTCGCTGCCCGGCGGCTGGGAGGCCCTCGCCCGGGCTGCGGCGGCGACGCAGGACGACGGCATGCTCCGCCTCACCTGCACGAAGGGCGCCCCGGGCGGCAGCCCCGTCGGCTTCGCCGTCGCCGCCCCGCTGCCGCCCGACACCGTGCGCGGCCGCGAGCACGGTGTGCGCGTGGTGACCCGCACCCTGGGCGTCCCGGCCGGGCTGCGGCGGTCGGCGCCGTGGCTGCTGGGCGGCGTCAAGAGCACGAGCTACGCCGTCAACATGGCGACGCAGCGCGACGCCGTCGCCGCGGGCGCCGAGGACGCGGTCTGGACGAGCACGGACGGCGAGGTGCTCGAGGCCCCGACGGCGACCGTGGCGGCCGTGGTCGACGGCGTCGTCGTGACGCCGCCCGCGGACGAGGTCGGCACGCTGCCCGGCACCACCGCCGAGGCGGCGCTCGCGCACAGCCCGGTGCCGGTCGAGGTCCGCCGGCTGCCCGTCGACGACCTCGCCCGGGCCGAGGAGGTCATGCTGCTGTCCAGCGTGCGGGGCGTCGCCCCGGTGGTCGAGCTCGACGGGCGGCCCCTGCCGGTCGGGCCGGTCACCGCGGCGCTGCGCGACGCCTTCGAGGCGCTCGTCCGGACGTCCTGAGGGAGGATCGCGGCGTGGGAGAGGACGCGACGGCCTGGCTCCTGCTGGCCGTGGACCTGCTCGTGGTCGCCGTCGTCCTGACGCTGCCGCTGCTGGCGCTGTGGTGGCTCGTCGGCCGCCCGCGGCCGCGGCGCGGGACGCCGTCGCTCGCCCCCGGGGAGCGCGTCCTGCGCCGCTGCGAGAGCTGCGGCGTCGCCTGGAAGGGCCGCCCCGGGGAGGACGCCAGCGGCCCCGCCCTGCGCCTGCGCCGCGCGGTCCGGCGCCGCACCCGCGCCCGGGAGGCGCCGACCCGCGACTGGGCCCGCCGGCGCGGCTGGAGCCGCTGCCCGAGCTGCCTGTCGACCGACGTCCGCACCTCCCGCGCCGACCGCAGCGGCGTGTGATGCGCCTGCCGCGCGGCGTCGCGCTCGTCCTCGCGGTGCAGGCGCTCGGCACGGCGCTCGTCGTCGGCTGGCTGGGCTCCGGACGGCCCGGTGCCCCCGACGCCGGCCTGCAGCAGCTCGACCTGCTCATGCTGTCGGAGCGCGTGCCCGGCGTGGAGCCGGTCGACGGCCGGCCGACGATGCTCGTCGTGACGAGCCCGGAGTGCCCGGACCCCGGGCCCCGCCGGCTCGACGCCCGCTACGGCCTCGTCGTCAGCACCGACCCGGTGCTGGCCGACCGGCTCGCGCTGCCCGCGGCGGCGCGCGGCTGCTCGCCCGGCTACGTCCTTCTGGACGGCTCCGGCGTCCTGCGCTACCGCACCTACGACCCGGGCTGGCCCGAGCACGACCAGGAGCAGGAGATCCTGCTCGAGAGCATCGCCCGGGGGCACCACCGGTGACGGGCGTCGTGCTCGCCCGCGCAGCCGCCTGGGCCGGCCTCCTCGCCCTGCAGTACGTCCTCGCCGAGGCCTACCTCGCGCGCGGCACCTGGTGGCACTACCTGCTGCACCAGCTCGTCGGGTGGGGCGCCGGGCTGGCCGTCGCCGGGCTGGTGGCCGCGCACACCCGCTACCGCCTGCCGGTGCCGGTGGCCCTCGTCCTGGGGCAGCTCGCCTCGATCGTCCCGGACCTGATGTTCGTGCTCGGCCGGGTGCCGCACATGCGGTCGATGGACGTGTGGCTCGGCCACATCTCGATCCACACCGGGCCGCGGCCGCTGCTCGTCGCGCTGGGCTGCCTGCTGCTCGGCGGCTGGTCCACCGTCGCCGCGGCGTACGCGCGACGGCGCCTCGCCACGGGCCTGGCCGTCGGCGCAGCGGCGCTGGTGACGACGGCGTGCCTGCTCGCCGAGCCGGTGCCCTCGACGCTCGAGGAGTTCCCCCGCGACGCGCCGCCGGCGGCGGCCGGACCAGGACCGGTCTAGGACCGGCGCTGCGCCGGGACCGCCTCGTACGCCTGCGGCTGCTCGAAGACGAGCAGCTCCTCGCTGCGCGGTCCGCAGGCGAGGTCGAGGAGCAGGGAGAGCGGGACGCCGCTGGCGAGCAGGGCCATGGCGGCACCGCGGTCGGGGGCAGTCGCCGGGACGACCGGGACGACGCTCACAGGTCCTCCTGAGGGCTGGCCCGCGGGTGCGGGCCGTACGGGACAGACGTCGGTGCCGGCGTGCGGGGGTCAGGAGGCCCGACCGGGTGATCGTCGCCTGCTCCGCCTGCGCGCCCGGGGACGGCGCGCCGTCCGCCGAGGGTGAAACCGGGTGACACCGACCACCTGCCGACCTACGCTCGACGGCACACGGGA
>DATMKB010000490.1:0-2805 GCA_035553635.1 Mycobacteriales bacterium | reverse complement strand
GACGAGTTCGAGGCGTTCCTGCTCGAGGTCCTGAGCGACTACACCGTCACCGTGCCCGAGCTCGGCACGGTGCGCGCCGAGGTGCCGCCGGTCGTCGTCGTCACGAGCAACCGCACCCGCGAGGTGCACGACGCGCTCAAGCGGCGGTGCCTGTACCACTGGGTCGAGCACCCCGACTTCGAGCGGGAGGTGGCCGTGCTGCGCCGCCGGCTGCCCGAGGTCTCGGAGCGGCTGGCGCGGCAGGTCGCGGCGGCGGCGCAGGTGCTGCGGGGCGAGGACCTGCTCAAGCCGCCGGGGGTGGCCGAGTCGCTCGACTGGGCGGCGGCGCTCGTCGCGCTGGGGGCGCAGGAGCTCGACGCCGACACCGCCACCGCCACGCTCGGCGCGGTGCTCAAGTACCGCGAGGACCAGTCGCACGCGCAGCGCGCCGACGTGGGGCAGCTGCTCGCCGCCGCGGTCGCCGGGGCCTGACCGTGCCGTACGACGCCGTCGACAGCGTGGTCGGGCTGGCCCGCACCCTGCGCGCCGCGGGGGTGGACGCCTCGCCCGACCGCGTGCACGCCGCCGTGCGGGCGCTGCCGCTGCTCGACGCCGGTTCGCGCGACGACGTGTACTGGGCCACCCGGCTCACGCTGTGCGGCAGCCGCGACGACCTCGCCCGGCACGACGCCGTGTTCGCCGCCTACTTCGGCGACCGGCCGACGGCCGTGGTGCGCCGGCCGAGGGTCCTCCGGCCCGCCGTGCAGCTCGTCGCCGGGCTCGGCGGCGACGGGCCGGACGAGGGCTCGGAGTCCGCGTCCTCGCGCGCCGCCGCGAGCGACGTCGAGCAGCTGCGGCACCGCGACGTCAGCACGCTCACGCCGGAGGAGCGCGAGCACCTGCGACGGCTGCTCGCCGCGCTGCGGCTGCCGGGCGAGCCGCGGCGCACCCGGCGGCTGCGGCCGGCCTCCCGGGGCGAGGTCGACCCGGGCCGCACGGTGCGCGCGCTGCTCGCCGCCGGCGGCGAGCCGGCCCGCCTGCGACGGCGACGGCCGGCCCGGCGCACCCGGCGGGTGGTGCTCCTCGTCGACGTCAGCGGCTCGATGGAGTCGTACGCCGACGCGCTGCTCCGCTTCGCGCACGCCGCGGCGCGGCGCGGGGGAGCCCCGACGGAGGTCTTCGCGCTGGGGACGAGACTGACCCGCGTGACCCGCGAGCTGACCCTCCGCGACCCCGACGCGGCGATGGGCGCCGTCGCCCAGGCCGTGCCCGACGCCGGCGGCGGCACCCGCCTCGGCGAGCTGCTCAAGGCCTTCCTCGACCGCTGGGGCCAGCGCGGCACCGCGCGCGGCGCCGTCGTCGTCGTGCTGTCCGACGGGTGGGAGCGCGGCGATGCAGCGCTGCTCGGCGAGCAGGTGCAGCGGCTGCAGCGCCTGGCCCACCGGGTGGTGTGGGCCAACCCCCGCAAGGCGGCGCCCGGCTACGCGCCGGTGGCCGCCGGCATGGCGGCGGCCCTGCCGCACGTCGACGACTTCGTCGAGGGGCACAGCCTCGCGGCGCTCGAGCACCTCGCCGCCGTCGTGCTCGGCGCCGCCCGGAGCGCCCCGGAGGCCCGCCGTGCGTGACGTCGCCGTCGACCTGCAGGCCCTCGTCGACGCCGAGGAGCGGTTCGCCCTCGCCACCGTCGTGCAGGTCAAGGGCAGCTCGCCCCGGCCCGTCGGCGCCACGATGGCAGTGACGGCGGCGGGCGAGGCCGTCGGCAGCATCTCCGGCGGCTGCGTGGAGGGAGCCGTCTACGACGCCGCCCAGGCAGTGCTGGAAGCGGGCGAGCCCGCGCTGGAGACCTACGGCATCAGCGACGACGACGCCTTCGCCGTCGGGCTCACCTGCGGGGGCGTCCTCGACGTGCTCGTCGCCGAGCCCGACCGCGCGCTGCTCGCAGGCGTCCTGTCCCGCATCGCCGACGACCGCGAGGTCGCGCTCGCGACCGTGGTGTCCGGGCCGGCGCGGGTCGGGGCGCAGGTGGCCGTCACGCCCCACGACGTCGCCGGCACGCTGGGCACCGAGGGCCTCGACGTCGCCGTGGTGGCCGACGCGCGCGGGATGCTCGCCGCGGGGCAGACCGGCATGCGGCACTACGGGCCGCGCGGCGAGCGCCGCGTCGACGACGTCGCGGTGCTCGTGCAGTCCTTCACCCCGCCGCCGCGGATGCTCGTCTTCGGCGCCACCGACTTCGCCGCGGCGGTCGCGCGCATCGGCGTCTTCCTCGGCTACCGCGTCACGGTGTGCGACGCCCGACCGGTGTTCGCGACGCCGCGGCGCTTCCCGGAGGCGCACGAGGTGGTCTGCGAGTGGCCCGACAGGTTCCTGGCCCGCGAGCTGGCGGAGGGCAGGGTCGACGGCCGCACCGTGATGACGGTGCTCACCCACGACCCGAAGTTCGACGTCCCGCTGCTGCAAGTGGCGCTGCGCTCCCCGGCGGGCTACGTCGGGGCGATGGGGTCGCGGCGCACCCACGACGACCGGCTGAGGCGGCTGCGGGAGGTCGGCGTCGAGGAGGACGCGCTCGCGCGGCTGCACTCGCCGATCGGCCTCGACCTCGGCGCGCGCACGGCGGAGGAGACCGCGGTGTCCATCGCCGCCGAGCTGGTGCAGGTGCGCTGGGGCGGCAGCGGCCGTCCGCTCGGCGCCGTCGACGGCGCCATCCACCGGCCGGCCCCGGAGCACGGGGCGCCGTGACCGCCGGGCTGCTCCTCGCCGCGGGCGCCGGTCGGCGCTTCGGCGGTCCCAAGGCGCTCGTGGAGGTCGACGGGCGGCCGCTCGTGG
>DATMKB010000489.1:0-2043 GCA_035553635.1 Mycobacteriales bacterium | reverse complement strand
GCGCAGGTGACGCTCATCGTGCGGGAGGGCCGCGCGCAGGTGCCCGGGCCGCACACGGTGCTGCTGCGCGGCGACTCGGTGCTCTTCGTCGTGCCGAGCGAGGTGCGCGCCGAGGCGGAGGACCGGCTGCGCGCGGTCTCGCGGGGCGGCAAGCTGGCGCGCTGGCTGGGTGAGGCCTGAGCGCGGGGAACCCGCCCGCCCGCCGCGGTGTTGCACCCTGGTGACAGCCCCTGACCCGAGACTGGAGCCGCTGCCGTGCTGTTCTCCCGCCGCTCGACGACCATGGTCGCCCCCGAGGACGCCCTCCCCGGCCGCCCGACGCCGCTGCCGGTCGCCCCGGCCCACGTCGTCCTGGGCACGCCGATGCAGGGGCCGTGGCCGGACGGCCACGAGGTGCTCTACGTCGGCATGGGCTGCTTCTGGGGCGCCGAGCGGATCTTCTGGCAGATCCCCGGCGTGCACTCCACCGCCGCGGGCTACGCGGGGGGCTACACGCCGAACCCCACGTACGAGGAGACCTGCACGAGCCGCACCGGCCACACCGAGGCCGTGCAGGTCGTCTACGACCCGCAGCAGGTCTCGCTCGAGGTGCTGCTCAAGGCGTTCTGGGAGAACCACGACCCGACCCAGCACATGGGCCAGGGCAACGACGTCGGCACCCAGTACCGCACGGCGATCTACACCACCACCGACGCTCAGGCCGAGGCGGCGAAGCGCTCGCGCGACCGCTACCAGGCGGCCCTGACCGCGGCCGGCTACGGCGAGATCACCACGGAGATCCGGCCCTTCGAGGAGGCCGGTCCCTTCTACTACGCCGAGGACTACCACCAGCAGTACCTGCACAAGAACCCGCGCGGCTACTGCAACCACGGCTTCTGCCAGGTCGCCTACGACGTCGAGGCGCACGGCCAGGGCCCTGCCCGGGTGGCGCTGCCGGCCGAGTGACGCCGCGCCGCTCGGCGGCCGTCCTCGGCCTGGTCGTCGGCTGGCTCGCCGCCGCGCTGCTGCTCGACAGCGCCGTCCCGGGTGGCGGGGCCACCCGCGGGCAGCAGCACCTGCTCGGCGTCGGCACCTGGCTGCTGCTGCTCGGCCTGCTGCGCCGGGAGACGCTGCACGTGCGCGTGCAGGTCGGCGTGGTGGTCGTCTTCGCGACCGTCGTCGAGTACGTCTTCTCCGAGTGGCTCGGCACGTACGAGTACCGGCTCGGCACGGTGCCGGTGTTCGTGCCGCCCGGCCACGGGCTCGTCTACCTCGCGGCGCTGTCGTTCGCGCGGCTCCCGTGGGCTCAGCGGCACGGCCGCGCGCTGGTGGCGGCCGTCCTCGTCGTCGGCGGGGCCTGGGCGCTGTGGGGCCTGACGCTCTCGCCGACGCACGACGCCCTCGGCGCGTTCTGGTACGGCTGCCTCGTGCTGTTCGCCTGGCGCGGCCGGAGCCCGCTCGTCTACGTGGGCGCGTTCCTGGTCGTCAGCTACCTGGAGATCGCCGGGACGTCGCTCGGCACCTGGCGGTGGGGCGAGGTCGACCCGGTGCTCGGCTGGATCACGATCGGCAACCCGCCGAGCGGCATCGCCGGCGGCTACGCCTGGTTCGACGCCGCCGCGCTGGCCGCGACCCCGGTGCTGCTGCGGTGGTGGGCGCGCCGGTCAGCCGCGCCGGGCCAGCTCGGCGTCGACCCGGACGAGGTCGTCGCGCACAGCCGCCGCCCGCTCGAAGTCCAGCGCCGCTGACGCCTCGGCCATCGCCGCCGCCAGCCGCTCGCGCTGTGCCTGCAGCTGCGGCACGGTCCGGCTGGCCAGCTGGACGGCGGTCGTCTCCGTGCCGCGCACCCCGTCGTCGTCGTGCACCGGCATCGTCTGCGGGGCGCCGCCGAGGTGGTGGTGCCGCCCGGTGTCGGGCGCCTTGTACGTGCCGCGCCGCTTGCGCACGAGGTCGCGGGCGCTCGGGCGCTCCTGGTCCGTCATGCCGGCACCTCCTCCTGCGTGGTGGCGACCCGCGGCTCGAGCCGGGCCAGGACCGCGACCTCGTGCGCAAGCGGCGCGGCAC
>DATMKB010000488.1:0-5651 GCA_035553635.1 Mycobacteriales bacterium | reverse complement strand
GGGCCGGGGACCGCGCGAGGGGCGGCCTTCTTCGCCGGCGCGGACGCCGGGGCGGAGGCCGCGGGAGCGGCGGGGAACGCCTCGCGCAGGCGGCGGGCGACGGGGGCCTCGACGGTGGACGAGGCGGACTTGACGAACTCTCCGTTGTCCTTCAACCAGGACAGGATGTCCTTCGAGGACTGGCCGAGCTCCTTCGCGAGCTCGTGGACACGGGCTTTGCCGGGCACTGGACTCCTTCGTCGCGGCCCGGGACGGTCCCGAGGCCTCGGGGCTACTGCATGGACGTGCTCATCGGGACGGGCTCATCGAGCGCTCATGCGGCTTCTCGACCTGCTTCCTGGACGGTGTGGGTGCGTCCTGCTGCGCGGTGCCGCCGGCGTCCTGCACCGCGACGACCAGCTCGGTGGCGTCGAGCGGCCCCGGCAGGCGCAGGGCCCGCGGGAACGCGCGGCGCCGGACCGCGAGGTCGACGCAGTGCGGGTCGGGGTGCACGGAGGCCCCCCGGCCGGGCAGGCGCCGCCGGGGGTCGGGGACCAGCCGGTCCTCGACCACGACGACGCGCAGCAGGTCGGCCCGAGCCGCGCGCTCCCGGCAGCCCACGCAGGTGCGCACCGGGCCCGGCGGACGGACCGCGGTCGAGTCTACGCCTTCGCTCCCCGCGGCCGGGACGGGGCGCGGCGCGCGGCGCCCCACGGCGTCAGCCCGCGGGGCCGGCGGGCGCGGGAGCGGCGTCGCTGCGGATGTCGATGCGCCAGCCGGTGAGACGGGCGGCGAGGCGGGCGTTCTGCCCCTCCTTGCCGATGGCCAGCGACAGCTGGTAGTCGGGCACGACGACGCGCGCGGAGCGGCTGACGGCGTCGACGACCTCGACCGAGCTGACGCGGGCCGGCGACAGCGCGCTCGCCACGAACCGCGCCGGGTCGGGCGACCAGTCGACGATGTCGACCTTCTCGCCGTGCAGCTCGGTGGTGACCGCCCGCACCCGCTGGCCCATCGGGCCGATGCAGGCGCCCTTGGCGCCGAGGCCCGCGACCGTCGAGCGGACCGCGATCTTGCTGCGGTGGCCGGCCTCGCGGGCGATGGCGGCGATCTCCACCGAGCCGTCGGCGATCTCGGGGACCTCGAGCGCGAACAGGCCGCGCACGAGGTCGGGGTGGGTGCGGCTCACGGTGACCTGCACGCCCCGCGGCCCCCGGCTCACGCCGATGACCCGGCAGCGCAGCCGGGTGCCGTGCTCGTAGCGCTCCCCCGGCACCTGCTCGGCGGGCGGCAGCACCGCCTCGAGGGCGTCCTCGGCGGCGCCGAGCTTCACCATGACGTTGCGGTTCGGCGGCGCGCCCGGGCGCTGCGGCGCCTGCTGCACGACGCCCGAGACGACGTCGCCCTCGCGACCGGTCCACTCGCCGTGCACGACGTCGGACTCGGCGTCGCGCAGGCGCTGCAGGACGACCTGCTTGGCGGTGGTGGCGGCGATGCGGCCGAAGCCCTCCGGGGTGTCGTCCCACTCGCGGACGACGACACCGCTCTCGTCGAGCTCCTGGGCCAGCACGACGGCGTCGCCGGCCTTGCGGTCGAGCTCGACGCGGGCGTGCGGCTGCGCGCCCTCGGTGTGCCGGTAGGCGGTGAGCAACGCGCTCTCGATCGTCTCGACGACGAGGTCGAGCGACAGGCCCTTCTCGCGCACCAGCATCTTCAGCGCACCCATGTCGACCTTCACGCGTCCTCCTCCCCCGTCTCCTCGCCGGCCCGGCTGAACTCGACCTGCACCTGCCCGCGCGCGACGTCGGCGTAGGGCAGGGTCCGCTCGGCGCCGTCGACGTCGAGCACGACGGCGCCGTCCTCGGCGTCGTCGGCGCGCACGACCCGGCCGGTGACGGAGCCGCCGTCGCGCAGCACCGCCTTCACCAGCCGCCCGGCGCTGCGGCGCCAGTGGCGCGGCAGCGTCAGCGGCCGGCTGACCCCGGGCGAGCTCACCTCGAGCACGTAGGAGGCCCCGAGCAGGCCGGGCTCGGCCTCGTCGAGGGCGTCGAGCGCCTCGGACACCACGCGGCTGGTCTCGGCGACGTCGTCCAGGCTGATGCCGCCGTCGCGGTCGACGACGACGCGCACGACGCTGCGGCGGCCGGCGGACTCGACGGACACGTCCTCGAGGTCGGCCCCCGTCCCCTCGACGACGGGCGCGAGGACCTCGCGCAGCCGGGCCTTCGAGGCGCTCACGGAGGTCCTCCTGCAGTTGTGGGTCGGGCGGGTGCGGTCCCGACAGTAGCCCTCGGCGCGGTGGTCCTGGCCGGCCGTGGCGGGCGCGTGCCACCTGGGCCACCAGCCGGGACGCAGGAGCCTGCCGTGGCGCGCGGGCCCCGCGCGCGCCGGCGGTCGCACCTGCTGGCGAGGGCGGCCCGGGCCCCCTCTGTGGTTGGGTCGGGAGGCGTGGCTCCCCGGTCGCCCGTCCTCCCGCGCCGCGCGGTGCTGCTCGCCGCGGCAGCGCTCGCGACGGCCGGCTGCACCGCTCGGGGGACGCGCCAGCAGGCAGCTCCACCCCCGGACCCGGACGTCGTGCTGGCCGACGAGGCGGCCGCGCGCGAGCGGGCGCTGCTCGCCGCCTACGACGAGGCCGTCGCCCGCGACCCCGCGCTGGCCGAGCGGCTGGGGCCGCTGCGCGCCGAGCACGCGGGGCACCTGGCCTCGCTCGGGGTGCCGGCGGTCCCGGCCGGGCCGAGCGACCCGACGGGTGCGCCGTCCGGCGGCCCAGCAGCCGGTGACGCGACGCCCGCCCCGCCGGCCGTCCGGCCGCCTGACCTGCCGGCCGACCCGGCCCTGATCCTGCCTTGGCTTGCCGAGCTCGAGCGCCGCGCGTCGACGGCCCACGCCGGGGCCGCGGTGCGGGCCGGGCGCGGCACGGCGGTGGTGCTGGCGTCGCTGGCGGCGAGCGAGGCGGCGCACGCGGCGGTGCTGGCGTGACGGCCACCTCTGCCGCCGACCCTGCGGTGCGCGTCCTCACCGCCCTGCTCGAGGCCGAGCACGCCGTCCTCTACGGCTACGGCGTCCTCGGGGCGCGCCTGGCCGACGACGCCCTCGTCGTCGCGCAGGCCGCCGCGAGCGCCCACCGCGCGCAGCGCGACCGGCTCGTCGGCCTGCTGCGCGACCGCGGTGCCGAGCCGCCCGCCCCCGCCGCGGCGTACGACGCGGTGGCCGCAGGGGCGGCCGACGCGCTCGCGCTCGCCGTCCGGCTGGAGACCGGCCTCGGCGTGCTGTTCCGCGACCTCGTCGGCAGCACGGACGACCCGCGGCTGCGGCGGATCGGCGTCGACGGGCTGGTGGAGACGGCGGTCCGCGCCGCGTCCTGGCGGAGCCGGCTCGGCGCCGTCCCCGCCACCGAGGCGTTCCCGGGCACGGCCTGACCCGGCGGGCGAGGCCCCGCTCCGCTGGCTCGACCCCGGTGATCGACAGGGCTGTGCCGCCGGGACGCCACCGGCGTGTCGAGCGCGTCGTCCCTGTCGATCACCGCAGCCAGGGGCCTCCGCCCATGGGCGCGCGGCCGGGCCGCGGCCGGGCCGAGGTCGGGTCAGGCCAGCCGGGCGACGACGTCGGCGAGGACGGCCGCGCCCTCCTCCGGCGGCACCTCGAGCGAGCGCTCCTGCACGGTGACCTCGACGAGCGAGGTGCCGGGGCGCGGCCCGGCGAAGGGCCGCCCGGGCCACACGCCGCGCTCGCGGGCGACCGCCGCCACGGCCTGCGCCGCCTCGTCCGGCGCGGCCGGCAGGACGACGCGCAGCAGCGGCACGGTCGGCCGACGCACCAGCTCGACGCCGGCCGCCTCCAGCGCCGCGGCGAGCGCGACGGCGTGCGCGTGCCACACCGGCACGCGGGGCAGCGCCTCGCGCAGGCCGCGCCGGGCGCCGAGCGCCACCGGCCACAGGCGCACCATCGTCCCGCCGAGCCGGTGCCGCCAGAGCCGGGCGTCGTCGGCCAGGGGCGCCGGGCCGAGCAGCGCCGCGCCGCCCGGGGCGCCCAGGCCCTTGTAGAGCGACAGGTACACGGAGTCGGCGAGCGCGGCGACCTCCGCCACGGTGCGCGGGGCGTACGCCGGCCCGCACTCGAGCAGCCGGGCGCCGTCGAGGTGCAGCGCGACGCCCTCGGCCCGGCACCACGCCGACAGCGCCGCCACCTCGTCGAAGGGCAGCAGGTCGCCGCCGGTCTCGCGGTGGGGCAGCTCGAGCAGGACGGCGCCGAGCGGCGCCCGGTCGTGCGCCGCCCGGACGGCGCCCAGCGACAGCCGCTCGCCGACGTCGACGGGGAGCAGCCCCTGCACGACCGTCAGGGCGTCGTCCTCGTGCAGCAGCGGGTGGGCGGTGCGGTGCAGCGCCACCCGCGGCGAGCGGGTGCACCAGTGCCGCAGCGCCACCTGCTGCGCCTGCGTGCCGGTCGGGAAGAGCACCGCCGCCTCGAGCCCGAGCAGCGCGCAGAGCGCCTGCTCGACCTCCTCGACCACGCCGCCCTCGCCGTAGCGGTCGAGCTCGCCGCCGCGGGCGGCCTCGTCGGCGAGCGCCGCGGCCTCCTCCTGCAGGGTGGAGCGGCCCCACCCGGACAGCGCCCGCGAGCAGTCGCGGGCCAGCGCGTCGAGGTCGCTCACCGGGCGAGGTCCGCGACGACCGCGCCCGTGAGGCGCAGCAGGTCCGCGGGGGCCAGCTCCACCGACAGGCCGCGGCGCCCGGCGCTCACGAGCACCGTGTCGAACAGCTCGACCGTCTCGTCGACGGCGGTGGGCAGCCGGGTGCGCTGGGCCAGCGGGCTGATGCCCCCGACGACGTAGCCGCTCGACCGCTCCGCCGCCGCGGGGTCGGCCATGACCGCCTTCTTGCCGCCGAGCGCCGAGGCGAAGGACTTGAGGTCGAGCTCGCCCGCCACGGGCACCACCGCGCAGCCGAGGCGCGCGCCGTCGACCACGGCGAGGAGCGTCTTGAGCATGCGCTCGGGCTCGACGCCGAGCGCCGCCGCCGCGCCCTCGCCGTACGACGGCGCGTCGGGCGCGACGACGTAGGAGTGCACGACGTGCGGGACGCCCTCGCGCGCGAGCAGCGCGGTGGCGGGCGTCCCCCGGCCGCTCACGACCCGGTCGACCCGGAGCGGACCTCCGCGACCACCTCGTCGACCACCGAGCCGACCGGGACGCGGCGGCTGTCGCCGGAGCGCCGGTCGCGCACCTCGACCTCGCCGTCGGCGAGCGCCTTGCCCACCACGACGACGGTCGGCGTCCCGAGCAGCTCGGCGTCCTTGAACGCGACGCCGGGTGAGCCGCCGCGGTCGTCGAGCAGCACGCGCAGCCCGCGGTCCTCGAGCGCCGCGGCGATCCGCTCGGCCTCCGGCCCCTGCTCGCCCTTGCCCACGCCGACGACGTGGACGTCGAACGGCGCCACCTCGCGCGGCCAGACCAGGCCCTTGTCGTCGTGCCACTGCTCCGCGATCGCCGCCACGGCGCGCGAGACGCCGATGCCGTACGAGCCCATCGTCACGCGCACGGGCTTGGAGTCCGGGCCGAGCACGTCGAGCGAGAAGGCGTCGGCGTACTTGCGGCCGAGCTGGAAGATGTGGCCGATCTCGATGCCGCGGTCGATCGACAGCGCCGACCCGCAGCGCGGGCACAGGTCGCCCTC
>DATMKB010000487.1:0-9455 GCA_035553635.1 Mycobacteriales bacterium | reverse complement strand
GTGCTGCTGCGCAGCAACCGCGACCTCGAGCAGTTCGCCTACGTCGCCTCGCACGACCTGTCGGAGCCGCTGCGCGTCGTCACCGGCTACGTGCAGCTGCTCGAGCGGCGCTACGGCGAGACCCTCGACGAGCGGGGCCGGCGCTACGTCGAGCACGTCGTCGACGGCTGCGCGCGCATGCGCCAGCTCATCGACGACCTGCTGCACTGGTCGCGCTTCGTGCGGCTGGAGCCGGCGCTGCAGGAGGTGGACACGGGGGCGTCCGTGCGGGCGGCGCTCCGGGCGCTGTCGGTGGCCCTGGAGGAGAGCGGCGCCGTCGTCGAGGTGGACGAGCCGCTGCTCGCCGTGCGGGCCGACCCGGCGGCGCTGGCGCAGCTGGTGCAGAACCTCGTCGGCAACGCCGTGAAGTTCCGCCGCGAGGGGCAGGCTCCTCACGTGCGCGTGTCGACCGCCCCCGACGGCGCCGACGTCGTCCTGGCCGTCGACGACGACGGCATCGGGGTCGACCCGCGCTTCCGGGAGAAGGTCTTCCGGATGTTCCAGCGGCTCCACGTGCGCGAGGCCTACGGCGGCACCGGCATCGGCCTCGCGGTGGTGCAGCGCGTCGCCGAGCAGAGCGGCGGCAGCGCCTGGGTGGACGACTCGCCGCTCGGCGGCGCGCGCTTCTGCGTGCGGCTGCCGGCGGGCACCGGGAGGACGACGTGACGCAGGCCCACCTCATGCAGATCCTGCTCGTCGAGGACAGCCTCGCCGACGTCGAGCTGACCCTCGAGGCGCTGGCGGACGCGAAGATCGCCAACGCCGTGACGGTGGTGCGCGACGGCCAGGAGGCGCTCGACCACCTGCTCGCCAGCACCCGCGGCGAGGTCGAGCGGCCGGACCTCGTGATCCTCGACCTCAACCTGCCGCGGCTGTCCGGCCACGAGGTGCTCGAGCAGATGCGCGCGCACGACGACCTGCGGCGCACCCCGGTCGCCATCCTCACCACCTCGACGGCCGAGAAGGACGTCGTCCAGGGCTACGACCTCGGGGCCAACTGCTACCTGACCAAGCCGGTCGACGTCGAGCAGTTCGTGCACGTGGTGCAGTCGATCGAGGACTTCTGGCTGGGACTGGTGCGCCTGCCGCCGCGCTGACGGCGGGAGTGACCAGGTCCGCACCTGGTCACTTCGGGTGGTTCACGTCCTTCCACCTCGTCGCGCCCGCCGCCAGGCGCTTCACTGGCCCGGCCAGTCGATGAGGGGGCCTCCCGTGCAGCTGCTCCGGCCGTCCGACGTCCCCGCTCCCGGGAGCGAGCTCTCCGTGCTGCTCGTCGACGACGGCGACGACACCGCGAGCGACGCCCTCGCCGAGGGCCTGCCCGACTGCGCGGTGGCGCGCCGCCGCGCGCTGGACGAGGCCGAGCGCGTGCTGGCCGCCGGCGGCGTGGACGCCGTCGTCGTCGACCCGGCGCTGCCGGGCTGCACGGGCCTGCAGGCCGTGGCGGCGCTGCGCGCGCGCTGGCCCGAGCTCCCGCTCGTGGTGCTCGCGCCGGGCGGCAGCACGACCGCCCGGTCGGCGATGGCGCTCGGGGCGCAGGACGTCGTGGCGCCGCAGGCCGACGGGCGCTCGCTCGCGACGGCGGTGCAGCACGCCGTCGACCGGGCCCGCTTCGACCAGGCGACCACCCGCTACGAGGGCGTCGCCCGCAGCCTGCTCGACGCCGTCGAGTCACCGACCTGCGCGGTCGACGGCGACGGCGTGGTCGTCGCGGTCAACGCCGCCTGGCGGCGCTTCGCGCTCGCGAACGGCGCCGACCTCGCGGCCTGCGGCGAGGGCGCCGACTACCTCGAGCTGTGCGAGGAGGCGGCGGCCAGCGACGAGGACGCCCGCGCCGTCGCCCGCGGCCTGGCCGACGTCCTGTCGCGGCACCGCGCCCGCTTCGAGCGGGCCTACCGCTGCCCCGGCCCGGCGTCGGACGACTGCTGGTACAGCGTCCGCATCACCCCCCTGCACGGGATGGCCGGCGCCGTCATCACGCACGTCGACATCACGGCGCTCAAGCGCGCCGAGGACTCCGCGCACCACCTGGCCCTGCACGACGGGCTCACCGGCCTGCCCAACCGGCTGCTGCTCGGCGACCGCCTCGAGCAGGCGCTGTCGGAGGCGCACCGGCACGGCCGCGTGGTGGCCGTCGCGTTCGTCGACCTCGACCGGTTCAAGCGCATCAACGACACGCTCGGCCACGCCGCCGGCGACGCCGTGCTCGTCGCGGTGGCCGAGCGCATGAGCCGGCGGCTGCGTGCCGGCGACACGCTGGCGCGCGTCTCCGGCGACGAGTTCGTCGCCGTGTGGCGCGACGTCGACGGCGAGGCCGAGGTCGAGAGCCTGGCGGCGCGGCTCGAGGACGGGCTGCGCGAGCCGCTCGTCGTCGAGGGCGTGCCGCTCACCGTCACGGCGAGCCTCGGCGTCGTGGTCGGCCGGCCGCCGCAGACCGGCGCCGAGCTGCTCGCCGCCGCCGACGCCGCGATGTACGACGCCAAGGCCCGCGGCCGCGCGCGCCGGCGCCACTACGGCCCCGACCTCGAGGCGCGCGCGGTCGACCGCACCGAGACCTCGGCGGCCCTGCAGGCGGCCCTCGAGCGCGACGAGATCGTCCTGCACTACCAGCCGGTGGTCGACCTCACCACCGGTGCGGTGGTGGCCGTGGAGGCCCTCGTGCGGTGGGAGCACCCCGAGCGGGGACTGCTCGGGCCGGCGTCGTTCCTGCCCGTCGCCGAGACCACCGGCCTGGTGGTGCCGCTCGGCCAGCAGGTGCTGCGCATGGCGTGCGCGGAGGCCGCGCGCTGGCCCGGCGGGCCGGGCGTCGGGCTCGACGTGCACGTCAACCTGTCGGTGCGCCAGGTCTCCCACCCGGACGTCGTCCGCACGGTGCGCGAGGCGCTCGAGGGGGCCGGGCTGCCGGCCGCCCGCCTGGTCATCGACGTCACCGAGTCGGCGGTCATGGAGGACGCCGCGGCCGCGCGCTCGGCGCTGCACGACCTCGCCCAGCTCGGCGCGCGCATCGCCGTCGACGACTTCGGCACGGGCTCGACGTCGCTGCAGCACCTCACGCGCTACCCCGTCGGCAGCCTGAAGGTCGACCGCAGCTTCGTGCAGGGCATCGGCCGCAACCCCGACGACGAGGCGATCGTGACCAGCGTGGTCGGCCTGGCGCACGCCGTCGGGGCGCGCTGCGTCGGCGAGGGCGTCGAGACGCGGGAGCAGGCCGCGGTGCTGCGGCTGCGCGGCTGCGAGCTCGCGCAGGGCAACCTGTTCAGCCCCCCGGTGCCGGTGTCGGAGCTCGCGGACGCCCTGGACGCGTCGCGCGCCGCCGCGCAGCCGCTCGTCGTGCCGGGGCTCGCCGCCGACCTGCCGCCGTCGCCGGAGGTCATGGCGCAGATCCGGTCGCTGCACGCCGGCGGCGCCTCGCTGCACACCATCGCCGCGGCGCTCAACCGCACGGGCGCGAGCCACCCGAGCGGGCTGCGCTGGCACGCCCGGGCGGTGGCGCGGGTGCTGGCCGACGTCGTCGAGGGCGGTGCGCTGGCCGGCCTGCCGCGCCCGCGCGACTACACGTCGCGCCAGACCGCCTCGGCGAACGACCAGAGCCCGTAGGACAGCAGCGCCGCGGCTGCGAGCAGCAGCAGGTACGGGCCGAACGGCTGGTCGCGCAGCGCGCTGAGCGACCGGTCGAGCCCGCGCGCCCGCTCGGGGTCGTAGGCGACGGCCGCCTGCACGACGAAGCCGCCCAGGAGCCCGACGGCCAGCGACCGCCCGACCATGCCCGCCACGCCGAGCGCCACGACCGGGCGCTGCAGGCGGCGCGGCACCCCCTCGAGCCGGTCCTCGTGCGACTGCTGCGCCACGGCGCGAACGGCCAGCACCACGGCGATGCTCACCGCCGCGGCACCCGCGAGGCCGACGAGCCAGCGGCCGCCCGGCAGCCCCAGGGCGCGCGCGGTGAGCGACTCGGTCTGCTGCTCGCTGTCGGGGGTGGTGCCGAGCGCCGTGCGCAGGGTCGAGCCGGCCGCGCCGAGGAAGAGCACCACCTCCCCGGCCGACTTCGCGCGGCGCAGCCAGCGGCGGGCGCCGTCCTCGTCGCGGTGGCCGACGGCGGCGCACAGCACCCGGTACAGCCCGTAGGCGAGGAAGCCGGCGGCCAGCGCCACCAGCAGCCCGGTGCCGCCGGGGGTGCCGGCCAGGGTGCGCAGCGCGCCGGTCTGGTCGGCCTGCTGCCCGCTGCCGCCGGTGACGGCCACCGACAGCGCGAGCACGCCGATGAGCGTCCAGACGACGCCGCGCGACACGAGCCCGAGCCGGGCGGTGTGCGCGACGGCGTCGGAGTCCTCGAGACGACGCACCAGCCCGATCACGCCGGGGCACTACCCCCGGTCGGTCCCCAGCCACCCGTCGATCAGGTGACGTGCGACCGAGACCTCCCCGGGCAGCTGCAGCCCCGGCCCGGCGCCCCAGGTCGCGGCGGCCGCGACCTCGTCGCGGGTGAACCACCGGACGTCGTCGAGCTCGTCGTCGCCGGCGTCGGGCACGGCGTCGGGGTCGCACACGGCGCGGTAGGCCAGCATGAGGCTCGACGGGAACGGCCAGGGCTGGCTCGCGACGTAGGTGACCTCGCGGACGTCGACGCCGGCCTCCTCCCGCACCTCGCGCACGACGGCCATCTCGGCGCTCTCGCCCGGCTCGACGAAGCCGGCCAGGGTGCTGTAGCGGCCGGGCGGCCAGGAGGGCTGGCGGCCCAGCACGCAGCGGTCGGCGCCGTCGTGCACGAGGACGATGACGGCGGGGTCGGTGCGCGGGAAGTGCTCGCTGCCGTCCGCCGGGCACCGGCGCACCGAGCCGCCCCGCACCACCTGCGTCGGCTCCCCGCACCGCGCGCAGCGCGGGTGGGCCGCGTGCCAGTTCACGAGCCCGACGGCGTGCACCAGCAGCCCGGCGTCGCGGTCGTCGAGCAGCGGTCCGAGCACCCGCAGGTCGAGGGCGCGCGCGGGCCCGAGCGGTGCGGCGACCGCGAAGACCGGCCCCGCGGCGTCACGGCCGAGGTAGAGCCGGTCGCCCTCGGGCGCCGACGCGCTCGGCACCAGCACCAGCCGCGGCCGGTCGCCGTCCTCGTCCACCCGCACGCGCCCGCCCTCGCCGACGACGAGGACCTGCGCCGACCCCCACGCCGCCTCGAGGGCCGCGGGGTCGTCGCGGGTGGCGGCGTCGCGGTCGACGACGGCCCGCGACAGCGCCGGGACGCGGGTCACGCCGTCTCGACGTCCAGCACGCCGCGCACGGGCTCGAGCACCTGCTCGGCGTCGCCCACCAGCACCGTGGTGAGGCGCCGCGGCGCGAGGTACCGCGAGGCGGCCGCGAGCACGTCGTCGACGGTGACCTTCGCCAGGCGGGCCGGCTGCTCGCGCAGCCACTCGACGCCGAGCCCGGCGGTGGCGAGCTGCGTCAGCGTGCCGGCGAGGCCGGCCTGCGACGACGTGCCGAGCGCCAGGCTCCCGACGGCGTAGCGGCGGGCCTGGTCGAGCTCCTCCTGGCCGACCGCCTGGGTGGCGACGCGGCCGAGCTCCCACCAGGTCTCCACCACCGCGGCGGCCGTGGTGGGCGTCGAGACGTCGGCCGACAGCACGAGCCGGGAGCCGGCCGGCGGGTGCTCGACGACGGCGTGCGGGCTGTAGGTGTAGCCCTTGTCCTCGCGGATGTTCGCCACCCACCGGCTCGAGAAGTAGCCGCCGAAGACGAGGTTCGCCAGCACGAAGGCCGCCGAGTCCGGCTCCGACCGCGACGGCGCGGGAGCGGCGGCGCGCAGCGTCGTCTGCACGGCGCCGGGGCGGTCGACGAGCAGGGCGGGCCCCGCGGGCGGCTCGGGCAGCGGCGGCAGGGTGCGGGCGTCGGCCGTCGCCGTCCACGCGCCGAGGGCCGACTCGACGAGCCCGACGGCCTTCGCCGGGGTGAGGTCGCCGACGACGACGAGCAGGCTGCCCTGCGGCACCACGCGCTCGGCGTGCAGCTGGCGCACCTTGTCGGCCTTGACCTGCTCGACCTCCTCGGCCGTGGGCAGGTCGCGGCCGTAGGGGTGGCTGCCGTACAGCCGCTGCAGCAGCGCCTCCCGGGCGACGACGCCGGCCTGGCTGCGGTAGATGGCGAGCTCCTGCACGAGCCGGTCGCGCTCGCCGGCGACCTCGCGCTTGGGGTACGACGCGCTCGTCAGGACCTCGCCGAGCAGGCCGAGGAACGCCGGCAGCCCGGAGACCAGGACAGAGCCGCCGAGGGCCAGCCGGTCGCTGTCGGTGCTGGCGGACAGCGACGCCCCGAGGCCCTGCAGGTCGACGGCGATCTGCGCGGCGTCGCGGCGGTCGGTGCCGAGCAGCAGCGTCTCGCCGAGCAGGGTGGCGCGGGCGGTGTGCGCCGCCTGCCGCTTGCCGGCCGGGCCGGCGAACGGGATGCGCAGGCGCACCTCGGCGAGCGGGACGCCGGGCCGCCGGACGGCCAGCACGCGCAGGCCGTTGTCGAGGACGACCTCCTGCACGGTCGGCAGCCGGAGCGGGCGCTGGCGGGCCAGCGACGGGACGGGACGGGCCAGCGGGCTGCTCACGCCCCACCTCCGGGGCGCAGCTCGAGCACCGCGCGGTTGTCGGGGCGCAGGGAGGCGGCGGCCTCCTGCACGGCGCTCGGGCTGACGGTGCGCAGCAGCTCGGGCAGCTCGTCGACGAGCTCGGCACGGCCGCGCTGCTGCTCGAAGACCGACAGCGTGGTGGCGCGGCCCAGCACCGGGTCGAGCTCGCGGTAGTAGCGGGACACCAGGCGGGCGACCGTGCGGTCGAGCTCCCCGGGCGCGAGGCCGTCGGCGGCGACGCGGGCGATCTCCTCGTCGACGGTCGACAGGACCGTCTCGAGCGGCGTCTCGTCGGGGTGGTGCACCTCGACGAGCAGCGGCGTGGGGTCGCGCGCGTCGAGCGGGTCGCCGAGCAGGCCGATGTAGCCGCCGATGCTCGTGACGCTGCGGTCGCGCAGGATCATCCGCTGCTGCAGCCGGCCGGCGTCGCCGTCGGTGAGCACCTCGGTGAGCACCAGGTGCGGCAGGAAGCCGGGGAGGTCGGCGGGGTCGGGCGTCCGCCAGCCCAGCGCGACGGCGGGCGCGGGCGCGAGGCGGTCGTGCACGGTCTCGCGGCGCTCGCTGGTGGGGTGCGGCTCGCCGAACTCCGGCCGGGCCGGCACGTCGCGCGCCGGGATGTCGCCGAAGTGGTGCTCGACCCAGCGGAAGACCTCCGCCGGGTCGACGTCTCCCACCACCGTGAGCACCGCGTTGCCCGGCGCGTAGTAGCGGTCGAAGAACTGCTGCGCGTCGTCGAGCGTCGAGCTCTCGAGGTCGACGAAGTCGCCGTAGCCGTTGTGGCTGTTGGCGAACTGGTCGAAGAGCACCGGCGGCAGCGACAGCCACGGGAAGCCGCCGTACGGGCGGTTGAGCACGTTGACGCGGATCTCGTTCTGCACGACCGCGATCTGGTTGTCGAGGTTCTCCTGCGTCAGCGCGACGCTGCGCATCCGGTCGGCCTCGAGGAACAGCGCGAGCTCGGTGGCCGCGCTCGGCAGCACCTCGTAGTAGTTCGTGTAGTCGACGTGCGTGGAGCCGTTGAGGGTGCCGCCGCTGCCCTGCACGTTGGTGAAGTGCTCGGTCTTGCCCAGGCTCGCCGAGCCCTGGAACATCAGGTGCTCGAACAGGTGCGCGAAGCCGGTGCGGCCCTGCGGCTCGCTGCGCATGCCGACGTCGTAGTAGACGGCGACCGCCACCACCGGGCTCGTGCGGTCGGGGCTGACGACGACGCGCAGGCCGTTGCCGAGGGTCGTCCGCTCGACCGGCGTGGTGGTCGCGGCGCGGCGCGGGGCGGGGGCGGCCCCCGACGTCGCGGCGCGGCGCGGTGCGCCGCTGGGTCGAGGGCTGGCGTTCGTCCGGGTCCGGGGCGGCACACGGCGACGCTAGTACCTGGACCCGCGCTCGCGCGCTGCGGCACGGCGCCCGCGGCAGGGCGGCGTCACAACCCCGGCCGGTCGTCCTCGTGCCCCGCCACAGCAGGGGGCGCCCGGGCCGGCGTCGAAACCTGGGAGCGACGCCGCTCGCGCGGCGCAGCCCCCGGACCAGGAGTCGCCGTGCACCGCCTCGTGAAGACCTCGCTCGTCGCCGGACTCACCGGCGCCCTGACCGTCTCGGTCGCGTGGGCCGGCGTCGGCCTGGTCCCGGTGCCGGCGCCGGTCGAGCAGGCGACCCGCGACCTGCTGCCGGCGCAGGAGGCCGAGCAGGTGGCGGTCGACCTCACCACGCAGCCGGTGGCCACGTCCGGCGCGCTCGAGCCCGGCCGGTTCTACGCCGGCGCGTCGAAGGTCGACCTCTACCCGCGCCCCGACCTCGCGCAGGACCGCTTCCCGGGCGCGCGCTGGGAGCAGGACCCGGCCAAGTGCAAGGTCCTCGACCCGGTCTTCGTGCAGCGGCTGGCGCAGAACACCGGCGGCGAGCTCGACCACCTGGCCTCGACGGGCTCCCCGTGGCCCGAGAACCCGAACTGCCTCTACATGGGCGGCTACGGCCTCGGCCCGATGAACCCGATCAAGGACTTCGCCGAGATCGGCCTGTTCGTGCGGGCCCTCGCGCTGTCCGACGGCGTCGACACGACGGTGCTCACCGTCGTCGACGCCGAGGGCTGGCTCTGGGACTACGCGAACAAGTGCTCCGACTGCGGCATCAAGCAGATCGCCGAGGACCTCGCGAAGGACCCCGAGCTCGCGGAGCGCGGCGTCACCGCCGAGTCGCTGAACCTGCACGCCACCCACTCGCACACCGCCATGGACTTCCTCGGCGGCTGGGGCTTCGTCCCCGACTGGTACATGGCGCAGGCCACCGACGCCGTGAAGACCGCCGTGAAGGAGGCCGTCGCGCGCCTGGAGCCGGCGGCCCTCGAGGTCGGCAAGGCCGACGCCCGCCCGCACAACAGCGAGCGCCGCGGCACCTACCGCTCGGCCGAGGAGTCGGAGCTGACCTGGCTGCGCGCGGTCGCCCTGCCCGACGGCAGCGCGAACAGCAGCGCCGCCAAGCGCACGATCGCCACGATGGGCGCCTTCGCCGCGCACCCCGTGACGCAGAGCGCCGGGTCGGGCATCGCGCACCCCGACTGGCCCGGCTTCTTCGCGCAGGCGGTCGAGGACCGCTTCGGCGGCGTCGGCATGCACTTCATGACCGGCCTCGGCAACGTCACCGGCGCCCGCAGCCGCCACGTGCACGAGGACGGCAAGGTCGACCGCAACAGCACCGGCGACGCCCTCGCCGCGCTCATCCCCGAGCCGGGCAAGGGCCGGCAGGTCGGCCGTCCGGACGTGCGCACGAAGACCGCCACCTGGAAGCAGCCGGTCACGAACGTCCCGCTCGACGCCCT
>DATMKB010000486.1:0-6874 GCA_035553635.1 Mycobacteriales bacterium | reverse complement strand
GCACCTGCGCGACGCGCTCGGCCGCCTGTCGACCGACAACGCGCAGGGCGAGGAGTACCTCACCGACGTCGTCGGCCTGCACGTCGAGGCCGGCCTGCCCGTCGCCGCGCACGTCGTCGCCGACGCCGCCGAGACGATGGGCGTCAACGACCGCGTGCAGCTCGCCCAGGCCCGCCGGCTGCTCAACGACCGGCTCGTCGAGCGCGCCATGCGCGACGGCGTGACGGTCGTCGACCCGGCCACCACCTGGCTCGACGTCGACGTCGTGCTCGAGCAGGACGTCCTCGTCCAGCCCGGCACGCAGCTGCTGGCCGGCACCGTCGTGCGCGCCGGCGCGGAGGTCGGCCCCGACAGCACGCTGCGGGCCACCGAGGTGGGCGAGGGCGCGAGCGTCGTGCGCACGCACGCCGACGGCGCCCGCATCGGCGCGCAGGCGAGCGTCGGCCCGTTCACCTACCTGCGGCCGGGCACGGTCCTCGGCCGCCGCAGCAAGGCCGGCGCGTACGTCGAGGTCAAGGCCAGCGAGGTCGGCGACGGCAGCAAGGTGCCGCACCTGTCCTACGTCGGCGACGCCGTCATCGGCAGCGGCAGCAACATCGGCGCGGCCACCGTGTTCGTGAACTACGACGGCGAGCGCAAGCACCGCACGACCGTCGGCGACGACGTCCGCATCGGCAGCGACACCATGCTGGTGGCGCCGGTCAGCGTCGGCGACGGCGCGTACACGGCGGCCGGGTCGGTCATCACCTCCGACGTCCCGGCCGGGGCGCTCGGCGTGGGTCGGGCGCGGCAGCGCAACATCGAGGGCTGGGTGGCCCGGAAGCGGGGAGAGCGCGCGTGAGCGGCCTGCAGACCGAGAACCGCAAGAGCCTCATGCTCTTCACCGGGCGGGCGTACCCGGAGCTGGCGGCGGAGGTCGGCGTCCACCTCGGCGTCGCGCCGGTGCCGACGAGCGCCTACGAGTTCGCCAGCGGCGAGATCTTCGTGCGCTTCGAGGAGTCGGTGCGCGGGTCCGACGCCTTCGTCGTCCAGAGCGTCACCACTCCGGTGAACACCTGGATCATGGAGACGCTGCTCATGGTCGACGCCCTCAAGCGGGCGTCCGCCAAGCGCATCAGCGTCGTGCTGCCCTTCTACCCGTACGCCCGGCAGGACAAGAAGCACCGCGGCCGCGAGCCCATCAGCGCCCGGCTCATCGCCGACCTGCTCAAGACCGCCGGGGCCGACCGGATCATGACGGTCGACCTGCACACCGCCCAGATCCAGGGCTTCTTCGACGGCCCGGTCGACCACCTGTTCGCGCTCCCGCTGCTGGCCGACCACGTCGCCGAGCGGTGGAGCGACCGCGACCTGGTGGTCGTCAGCCCCGACGCCGGCCGCGTGCGCGTCGCGGAGCGCTGGACCGACCGGCTCGGCTGCGGCCTGGCGATCATCCACAAGCGCCGCGACCCCAACGTCCCGAACGAGGTCAAGGTCGGCGAGGTCGTCGGCGACGTCCGCGGCAAGACCTGCATCCTCGTCGACGACATGATCGACACCGGCGGCACCATCACCAAGGCCGCCGACCTGCTCTTCGAGAACGGCGCCCAGGACGTCATCGTCACCGCGACGCACGGCGTGCTGTCGGGGCCGGCCGTCGACCGGCTCAAGAACAGCCGCGTGAGCGAGGTCGTCGTCACGAACACCCTGCCCATCGAGGACGAGCGCCGCTTCGACAAGCTCACCGTCCTGTCGATCGCCCCGCTGGTGGCCCGGGCCATCAGCGAGGTCTTCGAGGACGGCTCCGTCACCAGCCTGTTCGACGGCGCCGCCTAGCCCGACCCGCCCCCGCGGCGGCCCGCTAGACTCGGCTGCTGCGCCGCGCCGACCAGGCCTCGGGGTCCCGTTCCCGAGCCCGGCGCGCACCTGCCCGCCAGCCCCGCAAGCACAGGAGTGTCCCGTCGTGTCCGAGGTCCGCATCGCCGCCGAGCCCCGCACCGAGTTCGGCAAGGGCGCCGCGCGCCGCGTCCGCCGGGCCAACAAGGTCCCCGCGGTCCTCTACGGCCACGGCGACGAGCCGCGCCACTTCTCGCTGCCGGGCCACGAGCTCATGCTCGCGCTCAAGGCCGACGCGAACGTCCTGCTGACGCTCGAGACCGAGGGCGGCGACCAGCTCGCGCTGCCGAAGGTCGTCGTGCGCCACCCGACGCGCGGCACCCTCGAGCACGTCGACCTGCTCGCCGTCCGCAAGGGCGAGAAGGTCGCCGTCGACGTCCCGGTCACCGTCACCGGTGAGGCCGGCGGCGACACGCTGGTCGACGTCCAGCAGACCACCGTCCACGTCGAGGCCGACGCCACCGACATCCCCGAGAGCGTCGAGGTCAGCGTCGAGGGCCTCGAGGCCGGCCAGCAGGTCACCGCCGCCGACGTCGAGCTCCCCTCCGGCGTCACGCTCGCCGAGCCGGGCGAGGACGTCGTCGTGCAGGGCCTGGCCGCGCCGAGCGCCGCCGAGGTCGAGGCCGACCTCGAGGCCTCCGAGGCCGAGCTCGGCGCCGGCGCCACCGCCGCCGCCTCCACGCAGCAGGACGTCGACGCCGACGGCAGCGAGTCCGACGCCGCGGGCGAGGGCGACGTCGTGGGCGAGACCGAGGCGCCCAAGAGCGAGACCCCGGCCGAGTAGGTGCCGGAGGCGGACGGGCCCTGGCTCGTCGTCGGCCTGGGCAACCCGGGCCCGTCGTACGCGGGGAACCGGCACAACGCCGGCTTCCTCGTCGCCGACCTGCTCGCCGAGCGCGCCGGCGCGCGGTTCTCCAAGCACCGAAGCCGCGCCGACGTCGCCGAGGGGCGGCTCGCCGGCACCCGCGTGGTGCTCGGCAAGCCGATGACGTACATGAACCTCTCCGGCGGCCCGACCAGCGCGCTCGCGCAGTACTACAAGGTCCCGCTCGAGCGGCTCGTCGTCGTGCACGACGAGCTCGACGTCCCGTACGGCGCCCTGCGGCTCAAGCGCGGCGGGGGCGACGGCGGGCACAACGGGCTGCGGAGCATCACGTCGTCGCTCGGCAAGGACTACCTGCGCGTGCGCTTCGGCATCGGGCGCCCGCCCGGGCGGCAGGACCCCGCCGACTTCGTGCTCAAGGACTTCTCCGGCGCCGAGCGCAAGGAGCTGGGCTTCTTCGTCGACCGGGCGGCCGACGCCGTGGAGGCGCTGCTCACGGGCACCCTCGAGGCGGCGCAGAACTCCTTCCACGCGGACTGAGCGTGGGTCCCCGCCTGGCCGCCGCGCTCGTGCTGGTCACGAGCGCCGCGGTGCTCGTGCTCGAGATCCTCGTCGTGCGGCTCGTCGCGCCGTACGTGGGGCTGACGCTCGAGACCTACACCGCCGCGATCGGCGTCGCGCTGGCCGCCATCGCCGCCGGCGCGGCCCTCGGCGGGCGCCTCGCCGACCGCAGCGACCCCCGCCGCTGGCTCGGCCCGGCCACGGCGGTCGGGGGTGCGCTCGTCCTCGTCGCACGGCCGACCGTGCTGGCCCTCGGCGACGGCTTCCGCGGCACCGGGCCGGTCGGCACGCTCATGCTCGTCACCCTCGCCGTGGGGCCGGCCGCGGCGGTGCTCTCGGCGGTGCCGCCCGGCGTCGTGAAGCTCCGGCTGCGCACCCTCGACGAGACCGGGCAGACCGTCGGCCGGCTGTCGGCGCTCGGCACGCTCGGCGCGCTGGCCGGCACGTTCCTCACCGGGTTCGTGCTGCTCTCCGCGCTGCCGACGTCGCGGCTGCTGCTCGGCACCGGCCTGCTGCTCGTGCTGGGCGGCCTGGCGCTGTCGGTGCGCGACCGGCGCGCGGCGGGCCTGGCCGGCGCGGCCGCCGTCGCCGCGGCCGCGCTGCTCGCCGTGCCGAGCCCCTGCGACGCCGAGACGCGCTACTACTGCGCGCAGGTGCGCACCGACCCCGACCGCGACAGCGGCCGGCTGCTCGTCCTCGACGGCCTGTCGCACTCCTACGTCGACCTCGCCGACCCGGCCCACCTCGAGTTCGGCTACACGCAGCGCATCGGCGACGTGCTGGCCGCGCAGCCGCCCGGCGCGCTCGACGTGCTGCACCTCGGGCTCGGCGCCGGCACCGTGCCGCGGCACCTCGCCGAGGTCCGGCCCGGCTCGACGAGCACGGTGCTCGAGGTCGACCCGGTGCTCGTCGACCTCGGCCGCGACGAGCTCGGGCTCCCCGCCGACGTCGACGTCGTCGTCGGCGACGCGCGCACCTCCGTCGCGGACCAGCCGTCGGCCGCCTACGACGTCGTCGTCGGCGACGCGTTCGGCTCCCTCGCCGTGCCGTGGCACCTCACCACCGCCGAGATGGTGGCGGAGGTCCGGCGGGTGCTGCGGCCGGGCGGCACGTACGTGCTCAACGTCATCGACCACCCGCCGCTCGCCTTCGCCAGGGCGGAGGCGGCGACGCTGCTGGCCGCCTTCGCGCACGTCGCCGTCTACGCCACCGCCGACGCCGTCTCCGGGGAGGAGGGCGGCAACCTCGTGCTCGTCGCGAGCGACGCGCCGCTGCCCGCCGCCCTCGAGCAGGCCGCCCGCGACCGCGGCGAGGTGCTCCGCGAGGCGTCCGGCTTCGCCTCCGACGCACCGGTGCTCACCGACGACGACGCGCCCGTCGACCAGCTGCTCACGCCGTACCCGGCGCGCCGCTCCTAGTCGGCCAGGAAGACGGCCCAGACCAGGAAGAGCACCAGCCCGGCCTCAGCGCCTGCAGCCGGCCGGACGCGGGACGGGCGGGAGCGGTCACGGGGCCTCCTCGGGCCGTGCGGGCGCTGCGCTGCGACGTACCCTGGAGGACGTTCCCCCACCCCCCGGTCCCCGGCCGTGCGGGGCCGCTCGTCATGCCCGGGAGGTCCCGCGTGCCGCTCGCCGCGCTGCTCGACGTCGTGCTCGAGGACCCGGCGCTGCGCCGCGCGCTCGAGGCGCCCACCGCCCCGCGGCTCGACCTCACCGGCCCCGACGGCCTGCGCCCCTTCGCCGTCGCCGCCCTCGTGCGCCAGGGCCGCACGGTGCTCGCCGTGACGGCCACCGGCCGCGAGGCCGAGGACCTCGTCGAGGCGCTCGGCTCCCTGCTCGACCCCGACCGCGTCGCGCTCTACCCGAGCTGGGAGACGCTGCCGCACGAGCGGCTGAGCCCCCGCGCCGACACCGTCGGCCGCCGGCTCGCCGTGCTGCGCCGCCTCGCCCACCCGTCGTCCGACGACCCGGCCACCGGGCCGCTCGACGTCGTCGTCGCGCCGGTGCGCTCGGTGCTGCAGCCGCAGGTGCCGGGCCTCGGCGACCTCGAGCCCGTCGCGCTGCGCAAGGGCGACGACGTCGACGGCGGCCTGGACGCCGCCGTCCGCCGCCTGGTCGACATCTCCTACGCGCGCGTCGAGCTCGTCGAGAAGCGCGGCGAGTTCGCCGTGCGCGGCGGCATCCTCGACGTCTTCCCGCCCACCGAGGAGCACCCGGTGCGCGTCGAGTGGTGGGGCGACACCGTCGAGGACGTGCGGTCGTTCAAGGTGGCCGACCAGCGCTCGCTCGGCGAGGTCGAGCACGGCCTGTGGGCGCCCCCGTGCCGCGAGCTGCTGCTGACGCCGGAGGTGCGGGAGCGCGCGAAGCGCCTCGGCGAGCGCCACCCCGAGCTGCTCGACATCACCGACCGCATCGCCGACGGCCAGCCCGTCGAGGGCATGGAGGCGCTGGCGCCGGTGCTCGTCGACGACCTGCGCCTGCTCGTCGACGAGCTGCCGCGCAC
The DNA here is from genome assembly GCA_035553635.1 of Mycobacteriales bacterium. GTDB lineage: Bacteria > Actinomycetota > Actinomycetes > Mycobacteriales > SCTD01 > DATLGD01. The sequence continues at coordinate 1,113 of DATMKB010000486.1, read as the reverse complement.
CAGCACGGTGCTCGTGCTCGACCCGGAGAAGGTGCGCACGCGCGCCCACGACCTCGTGGCCACGAGCCAGGAGTTCCTCGAGGCGTCGTGGGCCACCGCGGCGTCCGGCGGGCAGGCGCCGCTCGACCTCGGCGCCGCGGCGTACCGCACCCTCGTCGACGTCCGCGAGCACGCCGGCGCGATCGGCCTGCCGTGGTGGTCGCTGTCGCCGTTCACCTCCGACGAGGACCTCGACGACGACACCGTCGTGCTCGCCGCCCGGCGCCCCGAGCAGTACCGCGGCGAGACCGGGCGCGCCGTGCAGGACGTCCGGTCGCTCGTCGCCGACGGCTGGCGCGTCGTGCTCACCAGCCCCGGGCACGGTCCGGCCGAGCGGATGGTCGAGGTGCTGCGCGAGGCCGAGGTGCCCGCCCGCCTCGTCGACGACGTCGCCGCCGACCCGGGTGTGAGCGTCACGACGAGCTGCCTCGAGACCGGCTTCCGCAGCGAGCTGCTGAGGACGCTCGTGCTGACGGAGACCGACCTCACCGGCACGCGCGGCGTCGGGAGCAAGGACGTCAGCAAGCGCATGCCGTCCAAGCGCAAGAACGCCGTCGACCCGGTGCAGCTCAAGGCCGGCGACGTCGTCGTGCACGAGCAGCACGGCGTCGGGCGCTACGTCGAGATGGTGCAGCGCACGGTGCAGGGCGCGACGCGCGAGTACCTCATCCTCGAGTACGCCCCGAGCAAGCGCGGCCAGCCCGGCGACCGCGTGTTCGTGCCCACCGACCAGCTCGACCTCGTCACGCGCTACGTCGGCGGCGAGGCCCCGACGCTCGACCGCCTCGGCGGCAGCGACTGGGCCAAGCGCAAGGGCCGCGCGCGCAAGGCGGTGCGCGAGATCGCGGCAGGGCTCATCCAGCTCTACAGCGCGCGCATGGCCGCGCCCGGCCACGCCTTCGGCGCGGACACCCCGTGGCAGCGCGAGCTCGAGGACGCCTTCCCCTACGTCGAGACGCCCGACCAGCTCGAGGCGATCAACGAGGTCAAGGCCGACATGGAGAAGCCGCAGCCGATGGACCGCGTCGTCATGGGCGACGTCGGCTACGGCAAGACCGAGATCGCGGTGCGCGC
>DATMKB010000485.1:0-2872 GCA_035553635.1 Mycobacteriales bacterium | reverse complement strand
GTCCAGCGCCTGCCGCACCCGCTCCCCCAGCCGCGCCGCCCGCCGCCCCCACGCCCCGCCGGCGACGGCGTCGTCCCAGCGCTCGAGGTCGTGCAGCGAGCGCTCGAGCACCACCGGCAGGCTGCTCGCGACCAGCAGGTGCTCGACGTCGCCGCGCAGGAAGCCGTCCACGAGGTCCCACTCGTCCTCGCTGAGCATCTGCCGGTGCCGCTCGCCCAGCACCCGGCCGCTGCGGGTGTCGACGACCACCAGCCGCGCGACGCCGAGGTCGCGGCCGAAGCTCCACCGCACCAGCTCGCCGCCATCGACCTCCGCGTCGGCGAGCTCCGCGTACCGGCGCAGCGCCGTCCCGCCGTCGCGGCACACGGCGTCGAGCACGTCCTGCTCGCGCAGCCGGTCGGGCCGCAGGTTCCCCAGGTGCTGGTACAGCCAGTACGACATGTACGCGCCGACGACGCGCTCGTGCCACCACGGCACCTCGCTCATCTGCGCCCGCCAGGCGGCGGAGGTGTTCCAGTCGTCGCGCACGTCGTGGTCGTCGAAGACCATCGCCGACGGCACCGTGGCGAGCAGCCAGCGCACCTCCGGGTGTGTCCACGAGTCGCGGTAGAGCCAGGTGTACTCCTCGAAGTCGGCCACCTCGCCGACGGGTGCGCTGTCCTCCCCCCGCCGCGCCACCTGCCGCTCGCGCACCCGCGGCGACAGGCCCTCGTCGGCGTAGACCTGGTCGCCGAGCAGCAGCAGGAGGTCCGGCAGCTCCCGCTGGTCCTGCTGCAGCGCGAGCGCGAGGGCGTGCAGCGCGTCGACGCCGACGCCGTCGGGGTGCTCGTCGACCGTCAGCGTCCAGGGCCGCTCGTGCGGCCGGTCGACCCGGCAGGAGCCGAAGACGACGTCGAGCCGGTCGCGGCCCGACGGCGTCCGCAGCCGCGGGGCCGGCCGGCCGTCGTCCGGCGGCCACGCCCGCCGGCCGTCGAGCAGCACCTCGTACGGCTCGTCGGTGCCGGGCGCCAGTCCCTCGAGCACGACGTAGCCGTAGTGGTGGCCCTCCACCTCGAAGGTGGCGGCGGTGGTCCCCCGCACGCCCACCTCGGCCGGCCCACTGGTCTCCACCCAGACGCAGGCGGTGGTCGGGTCGGTGTAGCGCAGCAGCGGTCCGACGACGAGGTCCGCGGTGCTCACGGCTGCATCATCGTCCCCCGCCGGCACGGGACCGTCATGCGGTCGAGGAGCGGGCACCGGCGTCCGGCGCGCCGGCGCGGGGCAGGGAGCGCGGCATGAGCGCGGAGACGGAGCAGTCGTCGTCGGGGTCCCTCGAGCGCAGCGCCGGGCGCGGCCTGGTGCTGCTGTTCGTCATCGGCAACCTGCTGGGCGCCGGCATCTACGCCATCGTCGGCGAGGTCGCCGGCGAGACCGGCGGAGCGCTGTGGGCGGCGTTCCTCGCCGCCGCCGTGCTGTCGGTGCCGACCCTGCTCGCCTACGTCGAGCTCATGACGACGTACCCGCAGGCCGGCGGCGCGGGGCTGTACGTCGCCAAGGCGTTCGCCCGGCCGTGGCTGACGGTCACCGTCGTCGTCGCCATCGCGGCCTCCGCCCTCACGTCCGCGGCGACGTCGGCGCGGGCCTTCGCCGGCGGCTACCTCGGCGCCTTCGTCGACCTGCCGGTGGTGCCCGTGGCGGTCGTCTTCGTCGTCGTCCTGGCGGCGGTGAACTTCGTCGGCATCTCGGAGTCGCTCGTCTTCACCGCCGTCATGGCGGTCATCACCGTCGCCGGCCTGTTGCTCGTGGTCGGCGTCGGCGCCGCGGCGGTGGCCGACGGGTCGGCCGACCTGTCGCGCCTCACCGAGTTCTCCGGCGACACCGCCGTCCCCCTCGCCGTGCTGGGCGGCGCCGCGCTCGCCTTCTTCGCCTTCATCGGCTTCGAGGACACCGCCCAGATCGCCGAGGAGGTCCGCGAGCCCCGCCGCACCCTGCCCTTCGGCATCCTGCTGGGCGTCGGCGTCACGACGGTCGTCTACCTGCTCGTCGCGGTCGCCTCCTCGGTGGTGCTGCCGACGGAGGAGCTGGCCGGCTCCGAGGGGCCGCTGCTGCGGGTCGTCGAGACCTCCGGCGTGCCCGGCGAGGTCATCTCCGCCGTCGCCCTCGTGGCCCTGACGAAGACGGCGCTCGTGCAGCAGGTGGCCGCCTCGCGGCTGCTCTTCGGCGTGGCGCGCCGCGGCCTGCTGCCGTCGGCGCTGGCGCGCGTGCACGCGAGCCGCCGGACGCCGTGGGTGGCGGTGGTGCTCGCCGGCGCCGTCGCGGTGGTGCTCGTCTCGACCGGCGAGCTCGGCGGGCTCGCCGACACCACGGTCATGCTGCTGCTGACGGTCTTCGTGCTCGTCAACGTGTGCGTGCTGCGCCTGCGCAGCGACGACGTCGACCGCGAGCACTTCCGCGTGCCGACCTGGCTGCCGGTCGCGGGCGCCCTGGTGTCCGCCGGACTCGTCGTCTACACGGGCGCGACCAGTGGCGTCGAGGTGCTCCTGCGCTACGCCGCGCTGCTGGGCGGCGGGCTCGCCGTCTACGGCCTCCAGCGCGTGCTGGCGCCGCACGTCGAGCAGCTCGACGAGGAGCGGCTGAAGGGCTAGACGTTGAAGCCGAGCGCCCGCAGCTGCTCGCGGCCGTCGTCGGTGATCTTGTCCGGGCCCCACGGCGGCATCCACACCCAGTTGATGTGGACGTCGTCGGCCCACGGGCCGAGCGCCGAGCGGGTCTGGTCCTCGATGACGTCGGTGAGCGGGCAGGCCGCGGACGTGAGCGTCATGTCGAGCGTGACCGTGCGGTCGGCGTTGACCTGCGCGCCGTAGAGCAGGCCGAGGTCGACGACGTTGATGCC
>DATMKB010000484.1:0-3718 GCA_035553635.1 Mycobacteriales bacterium | reverse complement strand
GTCCCATCCTGCCCGGCGGCGTCAGCGCCGCAGCCACGCGCGGGGCGAGACGCCCTTCCAGCGCGTGAAGGCGTGCGTGAAGCTCGCCGTCTCGGCGTAGCCCAGCCGACGCGCCACCTGCTCGACCGACAGCGAGCCGGTGGCGAGCAGCTCCTCCGCCAGCGCCTCGCGGACCTCCTCGACCAGCGCCCGGAAGCTCGTGCCCTCGTCGGCGAGCCGCCGGCGCAGCGTGCGCTCGCTGACGGCCAGCGCCGCCGCCACCGCGTCGGCGTCGGGCATGTCGGCGGGGCTGCGCACCAGCTCGTCGCGCACGAGCCCGGCCACGCCGCTGCGCCGGCGGCGCCGGTCGACGAGCTCGCGGCACTGCCGCTCGGTCATCGCGGCGGTGAGCTCGTCGGCCTGGGGGAGAGGGAGGTCGAGGGCGGCGGAGGCCAGCACGGCGGTGTTGCGCGCCGCGCCGAACTGCGGCGCGACGCCGAAGACCTCACGCCAGCGGGCGTCGTCCGCGGGCGCGGGCAGCCGGACGGTGAGCCGCTCGAGCGGCAGGCCGGGGGCGACCTCCCCGGTGATGGTGCGCAGCCCCGCGAGGTCCCGCGCGACGACGAAGGCGCGGACGTCGTCGGGCACGGCGCCGTCGTCGAGGCACAGCTGCAGCTCCTGCTCGTCCTCCTCCACCGCGAAGCCGCAGAAGGTGAACGACAGGTCCACGAAGCGCGAGCCGACCGCGAGCGCGTCGCGCAGGGTCGGGCTGCTGGCGAGCGCGAAGCCCCAGATGCCGTAGGTGGTCAGGTGGTAGCGGGAGCCGGCCTCGAGCGGGAGGTCTGGGTCGGGCACCGCCCGCTGCAGGTTGCGCAGCAGCGCGAGCTCCTGCCGGCCGCTCACCTCCGTGCCGGGCGCCCGCAGCGCGGGGACGTCGAGCCCGGTGCCGGCCAGCACCACATCGGCCGGCACCCCGCGCTCCTCGCCGAGCCGGGTGAGCAGCAGCGCGCTGGCGGGGCTGCGCGGGCGGTCCCACACGCCGGCCATCCTCCCGCGCGGCTGGCCGGAACTGTCAAGACCGTGACCGGTCGAGACGTGGGACACGGCGTCGGAGGTCCCTAGCGTCCGGGACGTGGTGAGCGCAGCCGTGATCGGTGCCGGGTTCGGCGGGGTGGCCGCTGCGGTGCGGCTGCGCGAGGCCGGGGTCGAGGACCTCGTCGTCTTCGAGCGCGGCGACGACGTCGGCGGGGTGTGGCGGGCCAACAGCTACCCCGGCGCGGCGTGCGACGTCCCGAGCCACCTCTACTCGTTCTCCTTCGCGCCGAAGAGCGACTGGTCGCGCCGCTTCGCGCCGCAGGCGGAGATCCAGCAGTACGTGCGCGACGTCGCCCGCGACCTCGACGTCCTGCGGCACGTCCGGCTGCGCACCGAGGTGCGCGCGGCGACGTGGGACGACGATCGCGGCGTCTGGGTGCTCGAGCTGTCGGACGGCGGGCGGCACGAGGCGCAGGTGCTCGTCGCCGCCACCGGACAGCTCAGCCGCCCGTCCCGGCCGTCGGTGCCGGGGCTCGACCGCTTCCGCGGCACCCTGTTCCACTCCGCGGAGTGGGACCACGGCCACTCCTTCGCCGGGGAGCGCGTCGCGGTGCTCGGCACCGGCGCGAGCGCCGTCCAGCTCGTGCCGCACGTCGCGGAGCAGGCCGCGCGCACGACGGTCTTCCAGCGGTCGGCGCCGTACGTCCTGCCGAAGCGGGACTGGGCGTACCCGGCGGTGGTCCGCGCGGCCTTCCGGCGGGTGCCGGGCCTGCTGCGCGCGAGCCGCTGGGGCAACTACTGGAACAACGAGCTGCGGAGCCTGGGCTTCAACACCGACCCGCGGCTGCTGGCCGGCCACGCCCGGCGCTTCCGCCGGTACCTCGAGCACGAGCTCCCCGACCCGGTGCTGCGCGCCAAGGCGACGCCCACCGACCCGATGGGCTGCAAGCGCATCCTCATCTCGAACGACTGGTACGCCGCGCTGCGCCGCGACGACGTCGAGCTCTGCACCGACCGCGTCGTCGGCCTCACCGAGGACGCCGTCGTCACGGCGGACGGGACCGTGCGGCAGGTCGACGCCGTCGTGCTCGGCACCGGCTTCGCGGCCACGGAGTTCCTCGTTCCGATGACCGTGACCGGCCGGGACGGCCGGGACCTGCACGAGCAGTGGCGCGGCGGTGCGCGGGCCCACCTGGGGGTGGCGGTGCCGGGCTTCCCGAACCTGTTCCTGCTGTACGGGCCGAACACCAACCTCGGCCACAACTCGATCCTCTTCATGGTCGAGGCCCAGGTCGGCCTGGTGGTGCAGGCCGTGCGACGGCTCGCGCGCGGCGACGTGCGCTCGCTCGAGGTGCGCGCCGACGTCGCCGACGCCTTCGACGCCTGGGTGCAGGAGCGGGCCCGCGGCACCGTGTTCGCGGGCGGCTGCACGAGCTGGTACCTCACGGCCGACGGGCGCAACACGCAGAACTGGCCGGCGTCGACGCTGACGTACCGGCGCCGGCTGCGCCGCCTCCGGGAGGCCGACTGGGTTCTCGCGCCGGCGGTCGTGCCGGCGCAGCAGCCGGAGCGCGTCGCATGAGGCTGCCGCTCGGGCTGGTGCGCGCCGTCGTGCGCGCCGGGTCGCGGCCGCTCGGGCGCCCGGTGCCGCTGGCCGTGCAGCGCCGGTGGCTCGAGGCGCAGTCGCTGCTCGGTCGGGTGCCGGCGGGCACCTCGGTCCTGCGCGCCGACCTCGGCGGGCGGGCGGCCGAGCGGGTCAGCGCCCCCGACCCGGACCGGTCGCGGGCGGTCCTGCTGCTGCACGGCGGCGCCTTCACCACGTGCTCGCCCCGCACGCACCGGGTCTTCGCGGCGCACCTCGCCGCAGCGTCGGGCGCACCGGTGTGGGTGCTCGACACCCGGCGGGCCCCGGAGCACCCCCACCCGGCCGCCGTCGACGACGCCGACGCGGCGCTCGCCGCCCTCGAGGCCACGGCGCGCACCGCGGTGGTCGGCGACTCCGCCGGCGGAGCGGTGGCGCTGCTGCTGGCGCTGCGCCGCCGCGACGCCGGTCGCCCGCTGCCGGCGGCGCTCGGGCTGGTCTCGCCGGTCTGCGACCTCACCCTCGAGCTCTCGCGCAGCTGGACCGGCGACGACCCGCTGCTCCGGCCGTCCTGGGTCGAGGACGGTGTGCGCGCCTACCTCGGCGGTGCCGCCGCCGAGGACGTCAGCCCGCTGCACGCGGGCCTCGCCGGGCTGCCGCCGGTGCTCGTGCAGGTGTCGGAGCACGAGCGGCTGCGGCCCGAGGGCGAGCGGCTCGCCGACCGGCTGCGGGAGGCCGGCGTGCCGGGCGACCTGCAGCTGCTGCCCGGCCTCTGGCACGACGCCCACGTGCAGGCCGACCTCGTGCCGGAGGCCGCGGAGGCGGTGGCCGTGCTCGGCCGCTGGGTGCGCGCCCAGGCGCTGGCGCAGCCGTGACCCGCTCCGTCGTCGTCACCGGTGCCGCGCACGGCATCGGCCGCGCCACCGCCGCCCTGTTCGCCCGCGAGGGCTGGCGGGTGGGCGCGTACGACGTCGACGAGGTGGCCCTGGACGACCTGGCGGCGTCGCTGCCCGGCGCCGACCTGCACACCGGCCGGCTCGACGTCACCGACGCCGAGGGCTGGGCGCGGGTGCTGGCGGCGTTCACGAGCGGCACCGGCGGCACCCTCGACGTCCTCGTCAA
>DATMKB010000483.1:0-2455 GCA_035553635.1 Mycobacteriales bacterium | reverse complement strand
GATGACCGCGCCGGTCGCCGGGTCGGGGTCCTGGCCGGCGTGGATGGCGAGGGTCTCGAACCCCCAGCCGCCGCCCGCCCAGCGGTCGTCGGCGGTGTCGCCGTGCACCTGCGAGCCGAACTCCAGGCTGCCGGCGGCGTGGACGTGCTCGGCGTGCTGCTCGGGGGTCTCGCTCATGGCGCGACGGTAGCCACCGGGGTGCGCAGCAGGAGCGCCCGGGCGCGGGCCAGGGCGCGGGGGTCGGTGGCGAGCAGCAGCCCGTCGGCCACGAGCAGGCTCGACAGCAGGAAGAACAGCGCCTCCTCGAGCGGGAGGCCGGCGAGCAGCACGCCGGTGCTGAGGTCAGGGCTGATGCGCCAGATGCCGTCGGCGAGGGCGAGCCGGTCGGCGGCGCACAGCCACAGCGCGACGGGCAGGGCCAGCAGCGCCCGGGCGGCCCGGCGGGGGCGCAGCAGGTCGCCGCACAGCGCCTGCTGCAGGGCCAGCGGCGGGCCGACCCAGGCGAGGAGCAGGCCGAGGTAGGTGAGCGGTCCGCCCGCAGCGGCCAGCGCGAGGCCGGCGGCCGTGGCGCCGAGCCACCCGGCGGCCCCGCGGGAGCGGCGGCCGTGCGGCGGGTGCAGCCGGCCCGGCAGCAGCCCGGTGCGGGCGCCCCAGGCGGCCACGAGGGCCACCTGCAGCACGACGAACGCCCACTCCTCGACCGGCACGTCGGCGACGACGGCGAGCACGCGGCCCTCGCCGTGCGTCCACACGCCCTCGCGCACGAGGTGGCCGTCCCACGGGACGGTCCAGACGAGGGCGACCACCGCCAGCACGGCGGCCGCGCCGGCGGTGCGACCGGGTCGGGCGCCGGCGGTCAGCGCGAGCAGCGGCAGGACGAGCGCGACGACGTCGAAGGCCCAGTACGGCACGGGCACCTCCCGGGTCGGGCCGGACCGCCGGGGGGAGGGGGACACCGCTCCCCCCGGCGGAGCTCCGGCGGGAGGGTCAGCGGCCGGCGCTCGCCCGCTGCTTCGGGGCGCTCTCCGGCTCGGCCTCGATGCCGCTGACGGCGTCGGCCTCGCTGTCGTAGCCCGGGTCGTCCAGCGCCGACTTCATGCGGGCGACCTTGTAGATGACCAGGCCGAACGCGGCCTTGGCGACGATGTCGGCGATCGAGTAGCCGGCCTGCCGCAGGACGAAGGCGTCGGCGCCGTCGAAGCCGAAGACCGGGAACAGGTAGGCGATCGGGTAGACGCCCCACGAGCCGATGAGCAGCAGGCGCAGCTTGCTGACGGTGCTGCGCACCTCCGGCGGCTGCCGGTCGAGCGACTTCGACAGCTCGACGAACAGCACGTAGAGCAGGTACAGGAACGGGATCGTCGACAGGGTGCCCCAGAACAGGCGGGGACCGGTCTCCGTGGTGATCTCGCCGGGGTAGCCGAGGGCGATCATCAGGGCCGACGCGATGACGAGCTTGGTGAGCAGCGGCTTGGCCGCCGAGCGCGCGAGCGCGAGCACCGCGATCGTCTCGACGAGCAGCAGCGGCACGGTGAGCAGCCAGTCGACGTACCGGTAGCCCTCGTTGAACGGGATGTTCGTCAGCGTGTAGGTCCCCTGGCCGCCCTGGGCGTCGGTGGCGTAGGACTCCTTGAAGTTGTCGAAGATCCGTACGTAGTGGTAGGTCGCGATGAAGCAGACCGTCGCCGACACGACGATCGCGTTGCGGTAGCGCGGCAGCACGCGCCGCTGGCTGAGCACGAGGTACAGGCCGGTGAAGCCGAGGCTGGCGATGGCCAGCGAGAACAGGTTGTAGACGGTGTCGTACTGCGTCGAGCTGAGCTCGAGCACAGCGATCCCCTGGGCGAGTTCCACGGTGGTCTCCCGGTACGGGTGCCGGCGGCGCCGGCGGGGTCAGGGCACGCGCTGCGGAGCCCCCGTCCAGGTGACCGGGGCCCGCGGCCCCTCCGGTCCGCGGTACCGGACGGGCTGACCGAAGGGTGAGCCCGACCTGACCGTCGCGCAACTCGAACAACCTGCGGCGCGGTTGCGCCGCCGCCGTCAGCGGGACAGGAAGGCGAGCACGTCCTGCCGCGTGAGCACGCCCACCGGGCGCCCGTCGGCCACCACCACGGCGGCGTCGGCCTTCTCGAGCGCCGTCATGGCGGCCGAGACCGGCTCTCCGGAGCCGACGAGCGGCAGCGGCGGCGCCATGTGGTCGGCCAGCCGGTCGGCCAGCTGGGCCTGGCCGGTGAACAGCGCGTCGAGCAGGTCGCGGTCGTGCACCGCGCCGACGATCTCGGCCGTCATCACCGGCGGCTCGGCCCGCACCACCGGCATCTGCGAGACGCCGTACTCGCGCAGGATGTCGATGGCCTCGCGCACCGTCTCGGTGGGGTGCGTGTGCACGAAGCTCGGCAGCGGGCCGCCCGCGGCCGTCGACTTGGCCGCCATGACGTCGGCGACGGTCTGCTGG
>DATMKB010000482.1:0-2347 GCA_035553635.1 Mycobacteriales bacterium | reverse complement strand
TACGCGTGCGTGCTGTCCGACCTCACCGGCGCCCGCGTGCGGCTCAAGGTCGAGGGCGCGAACCCCACCGGGTCGTTCAAGGACCGCGGCATGACGATGGCCATCAGCAAGGCCGTCGAGGCCGGCTCGCAGGCGGTCATCTGCGCCTCCACCGGCAACACGAGCGCGAGCGCCGCGGCCTACGCCGCCAAGGGGACTCTCACCTGCGCGGTGCTCGTGCCGGACGGCAAGATCGCCCTCGGCAAGCTCGCGCAGGCGCTCGTGCACGGCGCCCGGCTGCTGCAGGTGCAGGGCAACTTCGACGACTGCCTCGACCTGTGCCGCGCGCTGTCGGAGGACTACCCGACGACGCTCGTGAACTCCGTCAACCCCGACCGCATCGAGGGGCAGAAGACCGCCGCCTTCGAGGTGTGCGACGTCCTCGGCGACGCGCCCGACCTGCACTTCCTCCCCGTCGGCAACGCCGGCAACATCACCGCCTACTGGAAGGGCTACGTCGAGTACGCCGCCGACGGCGTCACCTCGAAGCGCCCGCGGATGATGGGCTACCAGGCCGCCGGCGCCGCGCCGATCGTCAGCGGCGTGCGCGTGCCCTCGCCGCAGACCATCGCGACGGCGATCCGCATCGGCAACCCGGCGTCGTGGCAGCAGGCGCTCGCGGCCCGCGACGAGAGCGGCGGCACCATCGACGCCGTCACCGACCGGCAGATCCTGGCCGCCTACCGGCTGCTCGCGCAGAAGGAGGGCGTCTTCGTCGAGCCGGCCTCCGCGGCGTCGGTGGCCGGCCTGCTGCAGGCGCACGAGGCCGGGCTCGTCCCGCCCGGCGCCGACGTCGTCTGCACCGTCACGGGCAACGGCCTCAAGGACCCGGACTGGGCGATCGCCGGTGCGCCGAAGCCGGTCACCGTGCCGGCGTCGGCGGAGGCGGCCGCCGAGGCGCTGGGCCTGGCCTGACTGCGTGAGGCCCTACCTCGACCTGCTCCGCCGCGAGCGCGACTTCCGCCGCACCTACCTCGCGCTGCTCATCGCGCTCGGGGGCGACTGGTTCGCCGTCGTCCCGCTGCTCGTCCTGCTGCCGCAGCTGACCGGCAGCGGGCTGTGGGGCGCGCTCGTGCTCACCGCCGACACGCTGGTGTTCGCGCTCGTCGCGCCGTACGCCGGCACGGTGGTCGACCGGCTGGACCGGCGGCGCGTCCTCGTGGTCGCGAACGTCGCGGGCGGGGCCGCCGCGCTGCTCCTGCTGCTCGTGCAGTCCGCCGCGACGGCGTGGGTCGCGCTCGTCGGCATGGGCCTGATCGCGGCCGCCAAGGCCTTCGCCCACCCCGCCGGCGCGGCCGCCATCCCCAACCTCGTCGAGCCCGACGACCTGCCCACCGCGGCCGTCCTCAACGGCGCGTCCTGGGGGACGATGCTGGCCGTCGGCGCGGCGCTGGGCGGCCTGGTGGCCGGCACGCTCGGCCCGGAGGCGTGCTTCGTCGCCACCGCCGTCCTGCTGTGGCTCGCCGCGTGGATGACGGCCCGCACGACCCGGCCCTTCTTCGACCCGTCCGCCGAGCCCCGCCCGCCGGCCACCGCGCGCGCCGACATCGCCGAGGCGGCCTCCTACGCGCGGCGCGACCGCAGCGTGCTGGCACTGCTCACCTGCAAGACCGGCCCGGCGTTCGGCAACGGCGCGCTGTCGCTGTTCCCGCTGTTCGGCGCCGCGGCGTTCGGGCTCGGGCCGCTCGGCGTCGGGCTCATGTACAGCGCGCGCGGCGTCGGCGCGCTCGTCGGGCCGCTGCTGCTGCGCGGCAGGGCCGGCCACTCCGACGACCCGCGGTCGCTGCGGCCGGTGCTCGCGCTGTCGATGGCGGTGTTCGGCGTCGGCTACCTCGCGCTCGCCGTGACGCCGTGGTTCCTGCTCGTGCTGCTCCTGCTCACCGTCGCCCACGCAGGTGGCGGCGCGAACTGGATCCTGTCGACCTACGGCCTGCAGGCCACCGTCCCGGACGCCCTGCGCGGCCGCGTCTTCAGCGCCGACTACACGCTCGCGACGCTCGTCATCGCCGGCAGCCAGGTCGTCTTCGGCCTGCTGTCGGAGGTGGTGCCGGCACGCGAGCTGCTCGCCGCGTCCGGCGCCGTCGTGCTGCTGTACTCCGGCCTGTGGTTCCGCGCCACGCGCGTCCTGTCGCGCACACCCGCACTCGAGGAGACCTAGATGCCGCCCGCCTTCCGCGCCGCCCCGGTGCGCGTCCGCGTCCCGGCGACGAGCGCGAACCTCGGACCGGCCTTCGACTGCGCGGGGCTGGCGCTGGCCCTGCACGACAACGTGCTCGTGCAGGTCGTCGACAGCGGCCTGTCCGTCGAC
>DATMKB010000481.1:0-7727 GCA_035553635.1 Mycobacteriales bacterium | reverse complement strand
CATCCCGACGGGCCCCACCGCCGACGCGCCGCCCGCCCCGCCGGCCGCTCCCGGTGCGCCGCCGGCCGCCCCGGCGCCGCAGGAGGTCGCCGGCGCCCGCTTCGCGGAGCTGCCGGTCTCCCGCGTCTCGCCGAACCCGCTGCAGCCCAGGCAGCACTTCGACGAGGAGGCGATGGCCGAGCTCGTCGTCTCCATCCGCGAGATCGGGCTGCTGCAGCCGGTCGTCGTCCGCGAGATCGACGCCGACGACGAGGGCCCGCGCTACGAGCTCGTCATGGGCGAGCGCCGCTGGCGCGCCACCCAGCAGGCCGGCCTCGACACCATCCCGGCGATCGTCCGCGACACCAGCGACGACGACATGCTGCGCGACGCGCTGCTGGAGAACCTGCACCGCCAGCAGCTCAACCCGCTCGAGGAGGCGGCCGCCTACCAGCAGCTGCTGCACGAGTTCGGCGCCACGCACGAGGAGCTCGCCGCCCGCATCGGGCGCTCGCGGCCGCAGATCAGCAACACGATCCGCCTGCTCAACCTGCCGCCGGGCGTGCAGCGGCGGGTGGCCGCCGGCGTCCTGTCGGCCGGGCACGCGCGCGCCATCCTCGGCCTGCCGACGCCGGAGGCCATGGAGGCGATGGCCGACCGGGTCGTCGCCGAGGGCCTGTCGGTGCGCGGCGTCGAGGAGGCCGTCCACCTGGCCAACTCCGCCGGTGCGCCGGACGAGGCGGCCCCGGCGCCCCGCCCGGGCCGCCGCCCGGTGCCGGCCGGGCTCTCCGAGCTCGGCGAGCGCCTGTCCGACCGCCTCGAGACCCGGGTCAAGATCGACCTGGGGCGCAAGCGCGGCAAGGTGACGATCGAGTTCGCCACGCTCGACGACCTGCACCGCATCGTCGGCATCATCGAGCCGGGCGCCGCCGTCGACCTCGCCGAGGACGGTCAGGACGGTCAGGACGGTGCCGACGCCGGCGCGCCGGAGCACGCGCCCGAGGGCTGACCCGCGGGCTGCGCGGCGCTCAGCGGCGGGCGGCCGCCTGCTCGAGCAGCGCCTGCAGCACGGCGCCGAACGACAGCCCCGCCGCCTCGACCGCCATCGGCAGCAGCGACGTCTCCGTCATGCCGGGCGAGGTGTTGACCTCCAGCAGCGAGACGGTGCCGTCCTCACCGACGACGAGGTCGACGCGCGACAGGTCGCGCAGGCCGAGCGCCTCGTGCGCGGCGAGCGCCACCCGCTCGACCTCCGCGGCGGCGTCGTCCGGGAGCCGGGCCGGGACGAAGAACTCGGTCTGCCCGGCGGTGTAGCGGGCGGCGTAGTCGTAGACGCCCGACAGCGGGCGGATCTCGACGGCCGGGAGCGCGCGCGGGCCGTCGCCGGTGTCGACCACCGAGACGGCCACCTCCGTGCCGGCGACGAGCTCCTCGACGAGGGCCGCCTCGCCGTAGGAGAAGCAGGTGACCATGGCCGACGGCAGCTCCTCGGCGGTGCGCACGGCGGTGGTGCCGAGCGCCGAGCCGCCGCGGGCCGGCTTGACGACGAGCGGGAGGCCCAGGTGGCCGACGAGCCGGTCGATGACGGCGCCGGCGCCGAGCTCGCGGAAGGTCGCGTGCGGCAGCACGGCCGCGTGCGGCGTGGCGATGCCGGCGCGGGCGACGACCGCCTTGGCGGTGGGCTTGTCCCAGGCCATCCGGCAGGCGTCCGGCGTGGAGCCGACGTAGGGCACCTCGGCCAGCTCGAGCACCTCGCGCAGGGCGCCGTCCTCGCCGGGGCCGCCGTGCAGCGCCACCAGCACGGCCGACCAGCCGCCGTCGGACAGCGCGGCGAGCAGGCCGGCGTCGGCGTCGCGGACCTCGGCGTCGACCCCGGCGGTGCGCAGCGCGTCGAGCACCCGGCGGCCGGACCGCAGGGAGACGTCGCGCTCGTGCGACAGGCCCCCCGCCAGGACGAGGTAGCGGGCGTCGCTCACGGGGAGCTCCTCACTGCATGTCGGGGCTGGGGGTCTCGGCCGACGGCCGGGCCAGCCGGAAGGAGCCGGTGGCGCCGAAGGTGTCGCGCAGCTCGACCTCCTGCTCGAGCACGCCCGCCAGGCGGCGCACGCCCTCGCGGATCCGCTCGGGGGTGGGGTAGCAGTACGACAGGCGCAGGTTCGACCGGCCCTGCTCGTCGGCGAAGAACGCGGTGCCGGGCACGTAGGCCACCCGCTCGGTGACCGCCCGCGGGAGCATGACCTTGGCGTCCAGGTCACCGGGCAGCGTCACCCACACGTAGAAGCCGCCGGTGGGGCGGGTCCAGGTGGTGCCCTCGGGCATGAGCTGGCCCAGGCTGTCGAGCATCGCGTCGCGGCGCTCGCGGTACTGCTCGCGGAAGGCGCCGATCTGCCCCTGCCAGTCCTGGGTCTGCAGGTACTCCGCCACCACCATCTGGTTGAACGCCGGCGGGCAGAGCACGGCGGCCTCGGCGGCGAGCACGAGCTTCTCGCGCACGGCGTGCGGCGCGAGCACCCAGCCGGTGCGCAGGCCCGGGGCGAAGGTCTTGCTGAACGAGCCGAGGTAGAGGACGTCGTCCTCGCCGCCGCGGGCGCGGATGGCCCGCACCGGCGGGCCGTCGAAGCCGAGCAGGCCGTAGGGGTTGTCCTCGAGCACGAGCAGCCCGGCGGCCGAGCAGATCGCGAGGACCTCGTCGCGGCGGGCGTCGGCGAGCGACGTGCCGGCCGGGTTGTGGAAGTTCGGCACCGTGTAGAGGAACTTGGCCCGGCGGCCGGAGCGCTGCACCGCGGCGATGGTCTCGCGCAGCGCCTCGGGCACGAGGCCGTGCTCGTCCATCGCCACGTGGACGACGTCGGCCTGGTAGGCGGCGAAGGTGCCCAGCGCGCCGACGTAGGACGGCGCCTCGGCGAGAACGACGTCGCCGGGGTCGATGAACACCCGGGTGACGAGGTCGAGCGCCTGCTGGCTGCCGACCGTGACGACGACGTCGTCGGGCGAGCCCTGCACGCCCTCGAGCGCCATGACCTCGCAGATGAGCTCGCGCAGGACCGGGTCGCCCTGGCCGCTGCCGTACTGCAGCGCGGTGGTGCCGCGCGAGGCGACGAGCTCGCCGACGACCTTGCCGACGGCGTCGAGCGGCAGGGCGGTGAGGTTCGGCATGCCGCCCGCGAGGCTGACCACCTCGGGCCGGGAGGCCACGGCGAACAGCGCGCGGATCTCCGAGGCGGTCATGCCGTGCGTGCGCGCGGCGTACCGGTCGGTGAACGCGTCGAGGACGACGCCCCGCGACTGCTCGGCCATGCGGCCGAGACTACGCGCGGCCCGCCACCGGTTTCCGGCTCAGCCGGTGCTGGTGCCCGCCCGCGGCGTGGCGTTCCCCCGGCCCACGACGTCGAGGAAGCGGGTGAGGAACGACGCCATCTGGTCGCGCTTCACGAGCGCCTTCGGCGTGAAGGTGCGGGCGGTGGTGCCCTGGAACAGGTCGTTGTCGGCGCCGACGAGGATGCTCGCGGCGTGCACCCCGCGCGGGTCGACGTCGGCGAAGGACGTGCGGCCGGTGCGGGCGAGGTCGGGCTCGACGGCGAACTGCGCGGCGCGGACGACGAAGCTGGCCATCTGCTCGCGCGTCACGACGGCGTCGGGGGCGTACGTCGTCGCGGTGCGGCCCTGCACGATGCCGAGCCGGGCGAGCAGCTCGATCGCCGGGCGGTGCACCGAGCCGGCGGTGTCGGTGAAGGCGACGTCGCGCGCCGGGGCGGTGTAGAGCTCGTGGTCGACGCCGGCGGCACGCAGCGCGCCGACGAGGAACGTCGCCATCTGCCCGCGGGTCACGTCGGCGAGCGGCAGGAACACCCGGGCGCCGTCGCGCACCGAGCCGCGGGCGACCCCGCGGGCCAGGACGCAGTCGACCGCGCGGCGGTGGACGTCGCGGGCGTCGGCCCGGTCGGCGAGCACCGTGGCGATCGGGACGCCGGTGCAGCCGGGCGCCGCGAGGTCCTCGGGCGCGAGCGCCGGCACGCTGCGGCCGCCGACCAGCCGGCCGGGCTCGAAGCGGTAGACGTCCAGGCCGCGGGCCAGGTCGTTGCCGTAGCCGAAGAACGACCCGTCGCGGGCGATGCGGTTGGTCTTGAACGACCAGGTGTCGGCGTCGGGGAAGACGTAGCTGCCGACCTCCTTGATGCCGATGCCCTCGCCGAGCGCGACGGCGGTGCGGCTGAGCGGCGCCTCCGCCAGGCCCGAGATGTCGAGGACGCGGACGCCCTGGGTGTACCAGGCGATCGTGAGCATCGCCTGGTCCGGGTGCAGGCGCAGGACGTGCGAGGTGCAGACCCCGCCGGTCGGGTTGGCGGTGCTGCGGATGAACCACGCGCCGACCTTGTTCGACAGGTCGGTCCTGCGCTCCAGGTCGCCGGTGACGTCGAAGACGTGCAGGCCGCCGCCGGGGCAGCTGGGGTTGGCCGCCGCGCCCGCCTGCTCGTCGGTGACCACCAGCAGGTCGCGCACCGTGCCGTCCTTGCGGGGCAGCCGGACGAGGTCGGACTGGTGCACGACGTTGATCGACGGGTCGACGACCTGGCTGATGACCCGCGGCGCCTCGGGGTCGCTCGTGTCGAGCACGAGGGTCGAGGACAGGGCGGCCGCGTACGCGCGGGTGCCGTCGGCGTTGAAGAAGATGTCGTGCGACTCGGTGCCGAGCGACGTCGGCACCGGCGGGAAGGTGAAGTCCTGGACCTTGCGCGGGCGCGCGGGGTCGGAGATGTCGTGGATGGTGATCTCGGGCAGCCCGCCGACGCCGAGCAGGTCGGAGTTGGAGTTGTAGAGGTAGTCGCCGCTCGGGTGCACCGTCTGGTTGTGCGAGCCCTGCGGCACCTCGAGGAAGCCGGCGGTGCGCGGGCGCGCCGGGTCGGTGAGGTCGACGAGGAAGGTGCCGAGCTCGCTGCCGTCGATCTGCGCGCCGAGCGCGTTGGCCTCGGTGACGCAGGCGGCCTCGAAGCGGCGCTGGTTCACCGCGGTGCGCGTGCCGTCGTTCTGCCGGGGCGCGATGGCGGCGTCGGCGGTGTAGGTGGCGAGCACCCGGCCGCCCTGGCGGAAGACCTGGACGTCGCCCTGCGTGATGGAGCAGTCGTAGACGGCGGTGCGCACCGGCCGGGTCGGGTCGGTGACGTCGACGACCTGCAGGCCGTTGCGCAGCGTGCCGGCGAGCGCGTAGTCCCGCCCGCCCAGGGTGAGGAACTCGACGTCGGAGCCGTTTGGGGCGTCGGTCTCGGTGAACAGCCGGTGCGGCAGGTTGGCGACGGCGGTCATCCCGACCCCCGTGCCGGTCTCCGCGACGGCGGCGAGGGCGACCCGCGGGGCGTGCGCCCCCGTGTCGTGCGCCAGGGCGGGGACGGCGGTGCCGACGACCGCGGCGGCGGTGAGGGCGGTGAGCGCGGCGGAGCGGCGGACGGGCACGGCGGCCTCCTCGGGCGGGGGCGGAAACGGTAACCCGTGCGCAGACCGGACGGCGGGACTGACGGTGGACGCCCCCGTGGCTACGCTGCGGGCGTGCGCAAGCCCCCTCCGGCCGGCCCCCGGCGCCCCGCCGGTCGCGCCGCCGCCGGCGCTGCGGTGGCCGCCGGCCTCGTCGCCGGCCTGGCCGCCGGTGCGCTCGCGGGGCTGCTCCGCGCGCCCGCGCAGCGCCCCGACACCCCGGTCGCCCGGTGAGGCGGCGGGATGTCTAGGCGCGCCGTCAACGTCACGCTCGACAACCTCGACGACCTCCCCACCCGCTGCCGCACCTGCGTGTTCTGGGAGCTCGACCCGCTCGCGCACGACCGCGCCGTCGAGGCGGGCGACACGGCGTTCGAGAAGGAGTCGTGGATGTCCGCGACCCTGCTCGAGTGGGGGTCGTGCGGGAAGATCGCCTACGTCGACGCCGTCCCGGCCGGCTTCGTGCTCTACGCCCCGCCCGCGCACGTGCCCCGCTCGGTGGCCTTCCCGACGTCGCCGGTGTCGGCCGACGCCGTCCTGCTCATGACCGGGCACGTGCTGCCCGACTTCCAGGGCGGCGGGCTCGGCCGGATGCTCCTGCAGGCGGTGGCCAAGGACCTGACCCGCCGCGGGGTGAAGGCGATCGAGGCGTTCGGCGACGAGCAGTGGTCGTCGCCCGCGTGCGTGCTGCCCGCCGACAGCCTGCGCCGCGTCGGCTTCAAGACCGTGCGCCCCCACCACCGTTGGCCTCGGCTGCGGCTCGAGCTGAAGACGGCGGTGAGCTGGCGCGAGGACGTCGAGGTCGCCCTCGAGCGCCTGCTGGGATCGATGAGCCCCGACCCCCTGCTCCGCCCGGTCTGAGCGGCGCGCGGTGGCTGCCGGCGCGGACGGCCCTCCGGTCACCGTGCTCGGCGGGCCGCCGCCGGCCGCGCCGCGACCCGCGCCGCGGTGGCCGCTCGGGGTGGCGGTCGCGGTCGTCGCGGTCATGGCAGGCCTGGCGCTGCGGTCGCCGGCCCCGCCGCCGCCCCCGCCGCCGGAGGTCGACGCCGTCCTGCGGGTGGTGGGCGACCGGATCTCGCAGACCCGCACGGGCACGCTCGTCGTGCCGGTCGAGGTGGTGAACAGGGGGCCAGCGCTGCGGCTCGGCCGCCCGCGCGCCTACGTCGACCCCGTGCGCGGCGAGGCCACGACCACGGGCGCCACCCGGGTCCCGGCCGGGGGGCGGGCGCGGTTCGTCGTCGTCGCG
Source organism: Mycobacteriales bacterium (assembly GCA_035553635.1). Taxonomy (GTDB): domain Bacteria; phylum Actinomycetota; class Actinomycetes; order Mycobacteriales; family SCTD01; genus DATLGD01. The sequence goes on along the minus strand of DATMKB010000481.1, from coordinate 1,036 downwards.
ACGCCGGACTGCGCGCTGCTGCAGCCCGGCTCGCTGGTGCGGCCGTCGGCGGCGGTGTCGGTGGTCGCCCGCGCCGGCGACCGGCAGGCCGAGCTGCGCCTGGACCTCGACGACGACCCCGACGTCCGGGCGGCCGTGGTCGCGGCCTGCCGCGAGCCGCTGCGTCCCGACGGCGGCGGCCCGGTCACGCCGGGCGGCTGACGGCGCGCGGGCCGCGTCCCTGGCAGGCTCGAGCCCGCAGAGCGCCGCTCGCGCGCCGGGAGGGGGAGCAGCGTGGCAGGTGATCGCGGTGTCGGGCTGCGCCGCCGTGCTCCGGCTCGTCGCCCTCGCCCGGGTGCGCTGGGCGGGCCGCTCGCCGGAGGCGGCCCGGGCCGTCGTGGGGGCGAACGCGCTGCTCGCGCTCGGGCTGACGGGCTACCGCTTCCCGTCCGAGCCGCTCCTCGTCGCGGGCGTCGCGCTGGCCGGGGGCCTGCTGGTGCTCGCCGTGGCGCGGCGCAGCCCCGAGCTGCTGGTCCCGGACGCGCCGCGGCCCTCGTCCTCGGGGCGCAGCGACGCCGCCTGGGCTGCCGTCGGACTCGTCCTGCTGGCGGCCGTCCTGTGGTGGGCGGGCCCGTGAGGACGCCGCAGCACCCCGGTCCCCCGTCCGGTCGACGACCGTCCGGGCGCGCCGTCCTGGTCGAGGGCCCGACGGCGCTCGTCCTGCTCCTCACCGCCCCGGTGCTGCGCCGCGCCGCCGGCGACAGCGGCCCCCGCGACGCGGGCCTCGTGCAGTGGGACGTCGCCGACGGGCGCTGGGCCTACGGCCGGGCCGTCGCCTGGGCCGCGGTCTCGGTCGCGAGCGGCGTCCTCGCGGTGCTGCTCGCGGGAGCCGCCTCCGCGACCGGCGGAGCGGGCCTCGACACGGCGACCGCGCTCCTGCGGGCGCTCGCCAGCGGCGGCCTGGCCCTGATGACCGTCTTCCTGCTGCGCGGGTGGGCGTACGAGGCGCGGCCGCGGCGGAGGGGCAGCCCCCTGCTCCGGTCGACCTGGGCCGACG
>DATMKB010000480.1:0-4657 GCA_035553635.1 Mycobacteriales bacterium | reverse complement strand
ACCTTCCTGCACGCCGACGGCGGCGAGCACGTGGTCGACGAGGACTGGCCGCTCGACCCCGGCCCGCACCTGGCCTCCGCCGCGGCCGCCGAGGCGCACGTCCGGGCCTTCGACGGCGAGGGCGTCGTGCTCCGGCTGGCGCTGCTCTACGGACCGGGGTCGGCGCAGACCCGCGACACCGCGCGCCTGGCCCGGCTCGGGGTCGTCCCGCTGCTGGGGCCGCCGCAGGCCTGGACCGCCTCCCTCCACACCGACGACGCCGCCTCCGCCGTCGCGGCGGCCCTGACCGCCCCGCCCGGCACCTACGACGTCGCCGACGGCACCCCGCTGCGCCGGGCGGAGGCGGTGCAGGCGGTGGCCGACGCGCTCGGCCGGCGCCGGCTCCGCCAGCCGCCGGGCGCGCTCGCCCGGGGGTCGGCCGCCGCGACGCAGACCCGCTCGCACCGGCTCTCGCCGGCGCGCTTCCGGGCCGCGACCGGCTGGGAGCCGCGCTGGCCGTCGCTGCGCGAGGGCTGGGCCGGCGTCGTCGAGGCGTGGGCGCGCGCCGGAGCCGCCTAGCCTGGGGGACGTGCCGGTCCTCGCCGCGATCCCCAGCCCGGACCGGTCGGTCTGGTACCTCGGCCCGCTCCCGCTGCGCGCCTACGCCCTGTGCATCCTCGCGGGGGTCGTGCTCGCCGTCGTCATCGGCGACCGGCGCTGGCGCGCGCGCGGCGGGTCGAAGGGCGTCGTCGCCGACGTCGCCACCCTCGCCGTGCCCGGCGGCATCGTCGGCGCGCGGCTGTACCACGTGCTCACCACTCCCGGGCCGTACCTCGAGGACCCGGTGTCCGCCCTGTACGTCTGGGAGGGCGGGCTCGGCATCCCCGGCGGGATCCTCGGCGGCTTCGTCACCGCCTACCTCGTCTGCCGCCGGCGCGGGCTGTCCCGCCCCGCCTTCGCCGACGCCGTCGCGCCGGGGGTCGCCGTCGCGCAGGCCGTCGGGCGCCTGGGCAACTGGTTCAACAACGAGCTCTTCGGCCGGCCCACCGACCTGCCGTGGGGCCTGGAGATCCCCCCGGACAACCCCGACGCCGTCGCCGGCGCCAGCACCTACCACCCGACGTTCCTCTACGAGGCGTCGTGGAACCTGCTGCTGGCCGCCGCCCTGGTCTGGGCCGACCGGCGCTGGCGGCTCGGCGGCGGCAAGGTCTTCGCGCTCTACGTCGCGGGCTACGCCACGGGCCGGTTCTGGATCGAGGGGCTGCGCATCGACGACGCCGAGCAGGTGCTCGGGCTGCGCCTCAACCAGGTCACGGCGCTCGTGGCGCTCGCCGGGGCGCTGCTCTACCTCGTCCTGCGCCGCCGGGCGACCCGCGAGGTGCAGGTCGAGCCGGCGCCCGAGACCGTGGAGGAGGACGCGTGAGCGCGAGCGAGGTCCACCACTCCCACCGCGACGTCACCGGCGGCTGGCTGCGTCCGGCGGTCTTCGGCGTCATGGACGGGCTCGTCAGCAACACCGCCCTTCTCGCCGGCGTCGCGGGCGGCGGGGTCGGGACGTCCACCGTCGCGCTCACCGGGCTGGCCGGCCTCGTCGCCGGTGCGCTCTCGATGGCCACCGGCGAGTACACCTCCGTCGCGTCGCAGAGCGAGCTCGCCCGGGCCGAGATCGAGGTGGAGAAGCGCGAGATCGCCCGCGTGCCGGAGGCGGAGGAGGCCGAGCTGGCCGCCATGTACGCCGCCAAGGGCTTGGACGAGGGCACGGCGCGCGAGGTCGCGCGCCAGCTGTCCGCCGACCCGGACAACGCCTGGCGGGCGCACGTGCGCGAGGAGATCGGCATCGACCCGGACGACCTGCCGTCCCCGTGGACGGCCGCCGGGTCGTCCTTCGCCGCCTTCTCGGCCGGCGCGCTGGTGCCGGTGCTGCCGTTCCTGCTCGGGGCGTCGTCGCTCGCGCTCGCGGTCGGGCTCGCGCTGGTGGCGCTGTTCCTCACCGGTGCGCTGGTGAGCCGCTTCACCGCCCGCGGCGCCGTCTACAGCGGCACCCGGCAGCTCCTGCTCGGCGGCGCGGCGGCCGCCGCGACCTACGTGATCGGCAGCGCGGTCGGCGGCGCCGTGTAGGCGTGCGCCGCCTGCAGCCGCACCTCGACGGTCACCCAGCCGCCGTCGGTGCGGACGCCGACCCGCCCGCCGTGCACCTCCACGAGCCGCCGCACGACGTACAGGCCCATGCCGAGCCCCTCGCGCTCGCGGGTGGAGCCGCTGTCGGCCTGCGTGAACGGCTCGAACAGGCGGGAGGCCAGGTCGGAGTCGAGCTCGCTGCCGTCGTTGCTCACGGTGATCCACACGCCCGCGGCGTCGGTGCCGCCCGCGACGATGGGCACCGCCCCGCGGCTGCCGTGCTGCTGGGCGTTGTCGACGAGGTTGGCGAGCACCTGGTGCAGCGCCTGCCGGTCGATGCGGGCGGTCGTGCCGGGGTCGACGAGCACCTGCACGTCGCCGCCGGTCGGCCGCGCTGCCACGGCGAGCATCGCGACCTCGGCCGCCACGGCGTCGACCTCGGCGACGGCGGCCGGGTCGGCGGTGGTGGCCTCGGCCGCGGTGAGCATGTTCTCGAGCAGCCGCGACAGCCGCTCCTGCTGGTCGAGCACCGCGTGCAGCAGCCGACGGCGGCCCTCCAGGTCGAGGCGGTCGCCGCGCTTGAGCAGGGTGAGGGTCGCGCCGCGGATGCCGGTGAGCGGCGTGCGGAACTCGTGGGAGACGGTGGCGATCAAGTCGCCGCGGATGCGGTCGGCCTGGGCCAGCCGGGCCTGCACGCTGTCGGTGCCGACCTCGAGGGCAGATCGCAGCCCGTCCTCCTCGCGGCGGGCCTGCTCGCTGGCGTGCCAGAACAGGATGAGCACCGCCGACTCGGCGAGGATGAAGCCGGCGTGCACCGCGGCGTACACCCACGGGTCCTGGTGCGGGAAGACCGACCCGGGCTGCAGGCCGCCCATGATCCCGTGCTGCAGGCCCACGAAGGCGATGGCGAGGGCGTAGACCGCCCAGTCCTGGTAGAGCGCGACGACCGCCACCACGACGAAGTAGTGGAAGTGCACCTCCACGGCGCCCTCGAACAGGTGCACCAGCAGCGCCGAGCAGGTGAGCAGGCCCATCGAGGCCGCGAGCGCCCGGGCGCGCCGGGGGGACCGGGGCGCCAGGGCCAGCCCCAGCAGCGCGAGCACGGGCAGCGCCTCGAGCACGCCGTGGTACGGGGCGTCGCCGCGGACGCCGCCGAGGACGAGGAGCACCGGCACGTGCAGGGCCAGCAGCCAGCACACGACCCGGTGCCGGAAGCCGAAGTCCGCCACGGTCAGCTCGCGCCCTCGCGGCAGCCAGGACGCGGCGCCGGAGGCGCGGCGGGGCAGGCCGGAGGGGGAGCGGGGGCGCACGGCCCCAGCCTGCCCCGGCGGGGGCCGCCGGCACCATGCCCCGATCGGGCCATCCGGGGGCCATCCGGACAGACCGGACCGGGTGGTCCGGTCCGGCGCGGGCCCGTGACGTGTAACGTGACGGACATCTGCAGCAGGGCCGACGCCGTCCCGGGTGAGCAGAGCAGCACCAGACCACGTCCGTCACCCGGAGGCGCTCGATGCTTCGCGACCTGCCCGCCCGCCAGGGCCTCTACGACCCCGCGCACGAGCACGACGCGTGCGGCGTCGCCTTCGTCGCCGACGTCGCCGGCCGGTCGAGCCACGACATCGTCGAGCAGGGCCTGACGGCGCTGCGCAACCTCGAGCACCGCGGCGCCTCCGGCAGCGAGCCCGAGACCGGCGACGGCGCCGGCATCCTCACCCAGGTGCCCGACGCGCTGCTGCGCGACGTGGTGCCGGACCTGCCGCCCGCCGGGCAGTACGCCGTCGGCACGGCGTTCCTGCCGGCCGACCCCGCCGAGGCCGAGGCAGTCCGCGCGCGCATCGACGCCATCGCCGCCGACGAGGGCCTGCGCACGGTCGCCTGGCGCGAGCTGCCCGTCGACCCCGAGGGCGCCGGCGTCGGCCGCACCGCGCTGTCGGTCATGCCGGCGTTCGCCCAGCTCGTCGTCGCCGCGCAGGACCCGGGGATGACTCCGTACGCCCTCGAGCGCCGGGCCTACGTCGCGCGCAAGCGCAGCGAGCACGAGACCGGCACGTACTTCGCCTCGCTGTCGACGCGCACCGTCGTCTACAAGGGCATGCTGACCACCGGCCAGCTGCAGCCGTTCTTCCCGGACCTGTCCGACCCGCGGTACTCCAGCGCGCTGGCCCTGGTGCACAGCCGCTTCTCGACGAACACCTTCCCGAGCTGGCCGCTCGCCCACCCGTACCGGTACATCGCGCACAACGGCGAGATCAACACCGTCAAGGGCAACCGCAACTGGATGCGCGCCCGCGAGGCGCTGCTGCGCGGCCCGCACGAGCTGCCCGACGACCTGTCGCGGCTCTTCCCGATCTGCACCCCCGGCGCCTCCGACAGCGCGAGCTTCGACGAGGTGCTCGAGCTGCTGCACATGGCCGGGCGCTCGCTGCCGCACGCCGTGCTCATGATGGTCCCGGAGGCGTGGGAGAACGCGCCCGACATGGACCCGGCCAAGCGGGCCTTCTACGAGTTCCACTCCTCCGTCATGGAGCCGTGGGACGGCCCGGCCTGCGTCACCTTCACC
>DATMKB010000479.1:0-4145 GCA_035553635.1 Mycobacteriales bacterium | reverse complement strand
GCAGCGCAACCTCGCCGACCTCGTCGCCGACGCCGCCGCCCGCACGCCGGACAAGCCGGCCTTCGTCGTCCAGGGCCGCGCGACCACCTGGGCCGAGCTCGACGCCCTGGTCACCCGCACCGCCGGGGGGCTGCTCGGCCTGGGGCTGTCCGCCGGCGACCGCGTCGGCCTGCAGCTCGGCAACATCCTCGACTTCCCGGTCGTCTACCTCGGCGCACTGCGGGCCGGGCTCGTGGCGGTGCCGCTCAACACCGGCTACACGCCGGCCGAGCTGGCGCACGCCCTCGGCGACAGCGGCGCCCGGGCGCTGGTGGTGCCGCGGGCGCAGCGCGAGGTGGCGCAGGCGCTGGTCGCCGAGCTGCCCGACCTCGAGCACGTCGTGCTCGCCGACGGCGACGGTCCGGGCAGCCTGGCCGGCCTGCCCGACGCCGGCGCGCTGCCCGAGGCGCCCGGCGGCGAGGCGCTCGCCGTCGTCCTCTACACGTCGGGCACCAGCGGTCGCCCGAAGGGCGCGATGCTCCCGCACCGGGCCCTGCTCGCGAACCTCGAGCAGGCCGCCCTCGTCGACCCGCCGCTCGTGGCCGAGGACGACGTCCTGCTGCTCGTGCTGCCGCTCTTCCACGTCTACGGCCTCAACGCCGGCCTGGGCGCCGTCGCCCGGCACGGCGCCACCGGCGTGCTCGTCGAGCGCTTCGACCCGGTCGACACCCTCGACGAGCTGCGGCGCTCCGAGGTCACGGTGGTCGTCGGCGCGCCGCCGATGTACGTCGCCTGGTCGATGCTGCCCGACGTCGGCGACGCCTTCGCCTCCGTGCGGCTCGCCGTCTCCGGCGCCTCGCCGCTGCCGCCGGCGGTGCTCAGCCGCACCCTCGACGTCACCGGGCACCACGTCTTCGAGGGCTACGGCCTCACGGAGACCGCGCCGGTGCTGACGACGACGCTCATGAGCGAGGTCGCCAAGCCCGACTCCATCGGCCGCCCGCTGCCCGGCGTCGAGCTGCGCCTCGTCGACGAGGACGGCCACGAGGTGGAGGAGGGCGACCCGGGCGAGGTGCTCGCCCGGGGCGCCAACGTCTTCCTCGGCTACTGGCCGGACGGCCGCGACGGCCCCGACGCCGACGGCTGGTTCGCCACCGGCGACGTCGCCTACCTCGACGACGACGGCGACCTGCACCTGGTCGACCGCCGGCGCGAGCTCATCCTCGTGAGCGGCTTCAACGTCTACCCGCGCGAGGTCGAGGACGTCCTGCTCACCCACCCGGACGTCGCCGAGGCCGCGGTGCTGGGCATCCCGCACCCCTACACCGGCGAGTCGGTCAAGGCCCTCGTCGTCCCGCGCGAGGGCAGCCGGCCCACGGCCGAGGAGGTCATCGCGCACTGCGCGCGCAGCCTGGCCCGGTTCAAGTGCCCGACCGCGGTCGAGCTCGTCGACTCCCTGCCGTACTCGGCCACCGGCAAGGTCAGCAAGGGCAAGCTGCGCCAAGCCGCCGCGCAGTCGGGCGGGTGACGGTCCGCCGTCCGCCGGGGTCGCGCCTCGGCCTGCTCCGCCTGCCCGGGCGCCGGGCGCGGCCGTCGCGGGTCACGCTCGTCACCCGGCAGGGCTGCCACCTCTGCGAGCAGGCGCTGCCGGTGGTGCAGCGGCTCGCCGACGACGCCGGCGTGCCGCTCGAGGTGCGCGACGTCGACGCCGACCCGGCCGACCGCGCGCGCTGGTCCGACCACGTCCCGGTGGTGCTCCTCGACGGCGAGCAGCACAGCCTGTGGTTCGTCGACGAGGACGCCCTCGCGAAGGCGCTCCGCGGCCGCTGAGGGTGCCCTGCGTGACGGGCGCCACGACTTCGTGCACTCGTTCACAAGCGCGTAACCTGGGGGTCGTGACCTCCGCCCGGCGCCGCCACGTGCCCGACGCGACGGTCGCCCGGCTGCCCCTGTACCTGCGGTCGCTGCACGCGCTCGCCGAGGAGGGCACCACCACCGTGAGCTCGGAGGAGCTGGCCCGCCTGGTCGGCGGCGGCGCGGGGAGCCCGGCGAAGGTCCGCAAGGACCTGTCGCACCTCGGCACGTACGGCACCCGCGGCGTCGGCTACGACGTCGCCCAGCTCGTCGACACGATCTCGGCCGAGCTCGGGCTGGCCCGGCGCTGGCCGGTGGTGCTGGTGGGCGTCGGCAACCTCGGGCACGCGCTCGCGGGCTACGGCGGCTTCGCCTCCCGCGGCTTCCGCATCGCCGCCCTGTTCGACGCCGACCCCGCGCGCGTCGGCGAGGTGGTGGGCGGGCTGGCCGTGCGGCCGATGGGCGAGCTCCCCGCGGTGGTCGCCGAGCAGGGCGGGGCCATCGGCGTCATCGCCACGCCGGCCGAGGCCGCGCAGGACGTCTGCGACGCCCTCGTGGCGGCCGGCGTCCGCAGCGTCCTGAACTTCGCGCCCACCGCCCTCGAGGTGCCCGACGGCGTCGACGTGCGCAAGGTCGACCTCGCCGTCGAGCTGCAGATCCTGTCCTTCCACGAGCACCGCCGCGCCCGTGCCGAGCAGCCCCGGCAGGAGGTGCCCGCGTGAGCGTCCTGGTCGTCGGCGTCTCGCACCGCACCGCACCGGTGCCGCTGCTCGAGAAGGTCACCGTGGGCATCGAGCCCGGCTCCACCGCCGTGCTCGACGAGCTGCGCGCCGTCGGGCCGGTCAACGAGGCCGTCGTGCTGTCCACCTGCAACCGGGTCGAGGTCTACGCCGACACCGAGGGCTTCCACGCCGGCGTCGACGCCATCACCGACCTGCTGGCGCAGCGCTCGGGCGTGCCGATGGAGGAGCTCGAGGACCACCTCTACGTGCACTGGGAGGGGCAGGCCGTCCAGCACCTGTTCACGGTCGCCGCGGGCCTGGACTCGATGGTGGTGGGCGAGTCGCAGATCCTCGGCCAGCTGCGCCAGGCCTACGCCGGGGCGCGCGACGGCTCGGCCGGCCGCACCTTGCACGAGCTGTTCCAGAAGGCCCTCAACGTCGGCAAGCGCGTGCACACCGACACCGGCATCGACGAGGCCGGCCAGTCGCTGGTCACCGTCGCGCTCGACCGGGCCGCGGGCGCCGTCGGCGACCTCACCGGCCGTCCGGTGCTCGTGGTGGGCGCCGGGTCGATGGGCGCGCTCGCGGGCGCCACCCTCAAGCGCGGCGGCGCGGGGCGCATCGTCGTCGCGAACCGCACGCCCGAGGGCGCGCGCCGGCTGGCCACCGCGCTCGACGGCGAGGGCACCGGCCTCGTCGACCTCGCCGCCCGCCTCGCCGAGGCCGACGTCGTCGTCAGCTGCACCGGGGCCACCGGCGTCGTGGTGACGCGCGAGGACGTCGAGCTCGCGCTGGCCCGGCGCGGCGGGCGTCCGCTCGCGCTGCTCGACCTGGCCCTGCCGCACGACGTCGACCCGTCGGTCGCCGACCTGCCCGGCGTCACGCTCGTGACCCTCAGCTCGCTGCAGGAGGTGCTGGCCGGCACCGGCACCGGCGAGGACGTCGAGGCCGCGCGGCGCATCGTCACCGAGGGCGTCGCGCAGTTCCTGTCGTGGCAGAAGGCCAGCCGCGTCGCGCCCACCGTCGTGGCGCTGCGCAGCCGCGCCGAGCAGCTCGTCGAGGCGGAGGTCGCCCGGCTCGAGGGCCGGCTGCCGGAGCTCGACGAGCGGGCCCGCCAGGAGGTCGCCGCGAGCCTCAAGCGCGTCGTCGGCGCGCTGCTGCACACCCCCACCGTGCGCGTGAAGGAGCTCGCCGAGGCGCCGGCCGGGCTGTCGTACGCCGAGGCGCTGCGGGAGCTGTTCGGCCTCGACCGCACCGCGCCCGCGGCGGTCGCGTCCGGCCCCGTCGCGCTCGAGCCGGGGGAGCCCGCGTGACCGGCGCCCCCCTGCGCCTGGGCACCCGCGGGAGCGCCCTCGCGCTGGCCCAGTCCGGCCACGTCGCCGAGGCGCTGCGCGCCGCCACCGGGCGCGACGTCGAGCTGGTGCGCGTGGTCACCCGCGGCGACGTCGACCGCCAGGCGATCGCGCAGATCGGCGGCACCGGCGTCTTCGTCACGGCGCTGCGCGAGGCGCTGCTGGCCGGCGAGGTCGACCTCGCCGTGCACTCCTACAAGGACCTCCCCACCGCTCCCGCCGAGGGCCTGGTGGTCGC
>DATMKB010000478.1:0-5509 GCA_035553635.1 Mycobacteriales bacterium | reverse complement strand
GGTGGCGCTGGACCTGCCGGCCGGCCCGCTCGTCCGCCTCCTCGGCTCGGACCTGCGGGTCACGGTCGCCGACCAGCTGGTCCTCGGCGGCCTGACCATCACCCGCACCCGCGACGCCCTCGGGGCGCCGGCCGTGCTCCTCGAGGGCACCGGCCTGCGGCTCGCGCTCGGCGACCCGACCGCTCTCCTGCTCACCCAGAGCGGGACCGCCCGGCTGCTGGTCTCGGCCGCCGGCGTGGTGGGCCGGTTCGAGGTCACCGCCGTCGCGACCGCTCCCGGGGTGTCGCTGAGCGCGGTCCAGTCCGACGGCGGCCGCCTCGCGCTGGCCGTCGACACGACCGGCCGCACGCCGCTGCTGCGCCTCGAGGGCACGCGGGTCCGGCTCGCCGCGGCCGGCGCCACCCTGCTGGCCGACGTCGTCGTGCAGTCCGCGGGGCGCGACGTCACCGTCGGCGTCACCGCGGCCTCCGTCACCCTCCCCGGGCTCACGGTCCGCGACGCCACCGGGCTGCTCCTGCTCACCAGCAGCGGGCTGGCCGGCCGCGTCGACGCCGCGGTGGACCTCGGCGGGTCGTCGCCGATCGGCCTGTCGGGCCGCTTCGGGCTGGCCGTCAACACCACCGGCGCGGCGGTGCGGCGCCTGGTGCCCACCGCCGACGGCGCCCGCCTGCTCGACCTGCCGGCCGGCCCGCTGCTGCAGGTCTTCGGCGAGGACGTCGCCGTCCGCACCGGCGGCCAGGTGCTCACCGGCGACGTCGTCCTCGCCCCCGAGGGCGCGGGCCTGCGCCTGCGCGCCAGCGGCGTCTCCCTGACGCTCGGCGACGCCACGCGCGCCGTCCTCCGCCTGTCCGACGGCGCCGCCGACCTCCTCGTCACGCCCGGCACGACGCCGACCGTGGCCGGCACGGTCAGCGGCCGGGTCAGCCTCGAGGGCGTCCCGGGCGTGCGGCTGTCCGGCACGCTCGCGGTCGCGGTCGACACCGCCGCCGCCGACGCCGCCGACCGCGTGGTCGTGCGCGGCTCGGCCGTCGTGCTCGAGGTGCTCGGGCAGCGCCTGAGCGCCGGCACCCTCGCGGTGCGCCGCACGACGGGCGGCGGCCTGCGGGTCGACGTCACCGGCGCCGAGCTGGCGCTGGCCGACGGCGCCGGACGGGTCCTCGCCCGGGCCACCGTCGCGACGGCCGACCTGAGGCTGTCGTCCGCGGGGGTCGTCGGCACGGCGACGGGCACGGTCGCGCTCACCACGCCCGGCGTGGCCCTGCGGTCCGCCCTCGCCGTGCAGGTGAACACCACCGGCGCCCTCAGCGACGGCATCCCGGCCGGCCTTCGCCTGTCCGCGACCGGCGCCTCGCTCGAGATCGCCGGCCAGCGCCTGGGCGGCACCGTGTCGATCGCCGTCACCGGCACCGGCACGGGCCGCCGCGTCGAGCTCGCCGTCAGCGCCCTGCGGCTCACCCTGGTGGCCGGCTCGACGACGCTGCTCGACGTCACCGACGGCGCCGCCACCGTCGTGCTCAGCCCGGCCGGCGTGACGCTCGACCTCGCGCTGACCTCCTTCACGCTCACGCTCCCCGGCGTCGACAGCACCGGGGCGACCCTGCGCCTGCAGCTCAACACCGCGGCCGCCACCGCGAGCGGTCTGCCGGCCGGGCCGTTCCTGCGCGTCGAGATCAGCGGCACCCTCACCGTCCTGGGCATCGGCCTCACCGGCACCTTCGCGCTGCAGCAGCAGGTCCGCGCCGGGTTCGTCGAGACCACGCTCAGCAGCACCCCGGCCCCGACCGCGGTCGCCGCGGGCGACGTCGACGGCGACGGCGCGCTCGACCAGCTCGTCGGCACCGCCAGCGGCTACGCGCTCCGCCTGGCCGCCGGCGCCACGACGGCGCCGCTGCCGACCGTCGCCGGCCCGGTCCGCGCGGTCCTGCTCGTCGACCTCGACCGCGACGGCGACCTCGACGCCGTCGTGCTCGCGGCGCCGTCGACGGGCGCCGCGACCACCGTCCTGCGCAACCTCGGCCGGACCACGACCGGATGGCGGGGCTACGAGCTCGCCGCCAGCGTCACCACCCCGCTGGGCACCGCGCTCGCCGCCGGCGACCTCGACGGCGACGGACTGCCCGACGTCGTCGTGGGCGCGTCCGGCAGCGGCGCAGCCGGCCGGCTCCTGCTCAGCCGCGCCGCCGGCGGTCTCGGCGGCACGCCGACGACGCTCGCGCACGGCGACACCGCGTCGGTGGCCCTCGTCGACCTCGACCGCGACGGCGACCTCGACCTCGTGGTCGGCGGCAGCACGAGCGCGTACCGGCTCAACCTCGGTGAGAGCACGTCACCGCCGTCACCCACCTCCTGGCAGGGCCTCGACGCCCCGGTCGCGCTGACGACGACCGGCGCCGTCTCCGCCGTCGCGGCCGGCGACCTCGACGGCGACGGCTTCGCCGAGCTCGTGCTCGTCGGCACGGGCGGCACGCACGTCGCGAGCGCCGGCCTCGACGGGACGACCGGGGCGTTCCGGGTGACGGCGCCGACGCTGGTCGCCGGCGGGACCGCCGGCACGGCGGTGGCCGTCGCCGACGTCGACGGCGACGGCGACCGCGACACGGTCGTGGGGTCGGGCACCGGCACGTGGCTGCTGCGCGGCGACGGGCGCGGCGCCCTCGCGGCGGCCCAGCGCCTGACGTCCACGGCCTCGGGGGCCGGCGTCGTCGTCCGCAACGCCGACACCGACGCCGACGCCGACGTCCTGCTCGCCGGCACCGCCGGGCTCGTGCTGCTGCGCGCCGAGCCCGAGCGGGTGACGACGCTCGGCCTGCGCGACGTGGCCGTGACGATCGACGGCTCGGCGCTCGCCTCCGGCACCGGCGCGCTCGTCGTCCTGCCCGACGGCGTCGCCGGCCTGTTCACCGCCACCCGCGACAGCGGGGCCGTGCAGGTGCGGGTGCGCTTCAACAGCACCACGAGGGAGGTCGACGAGCTCGTCCGCGTCGGCGCCGACGACATCCGGGTCCGCTTCACCACCGGTGAGGTGGCGGCGCCGCCGTCGAGCGACCCGAGCGGCCCGCTGTCGCCCTTCACCCGGGTCGAGGCGTCCGCGGGTGTCGTGCTGCCGCCCCTCGAGGTCTACGGCACCCTCAGCAGCGGCAGCACGGTCACGGTCTTCCTCGGCGACGGGCCGCTGCTCGTGTCCGGCAGCGAGGAGAACCCGCAGGCCCGCGGCCTCCGGGTCACCGGCACCGTCACCCGGTACACCGACCCGAACGACTTCGCCGTCCGCGGCGCGGTCACCCTGCTGCGCATCGACGGCGTCACCCTGACCGGCGAGCTGCTGGTCGACCGCAGCAGCTCCGGCCTGGTCGTCTCGGGCTCGGGCCTGGTCCTCGCCGTCGCGGGGGTGCGCCTGACCGGCGGCTTCTCCTTCCGCCGCGAGAGCGGGACCACCACCGTCACCCTCGGCGCGGACAGCGACGACGTCGTCCTCGAGCTCGGGGACGGCCTCGTCACCGCGACCCTCACCGGCACGGTGTCGCTGTCCGCGGCCGGCGTCGTCGCGGCGCTGAGCGCGCAGGCCGACCTGGGCCTGCCCGGCGTCGACCTGGTGGCACCCGGCCGGCTGCTGCTCAACACCACCGCCGCGGACGGCACCGCCGACGGCACCGCCGTGCCGGCCCGCACCGTGCGCCTCCAGCTCGGCACCACGTCCACCGCCGCGGTCCTCGTGCTCGGCGGCACCCGGCAGACCGACGGCAGCGTCACCGGGGGCCAGCGGCTGTCCGGCGTCTTCGTCCTCGAGCAGGCGACGCTCCCGGTCCCGGCCGGCGCCGCGCCGGGCACCGCGCCCGAGCGGGTCGTGCGGCTCGGTGCGACCGGGCTGTCCTTCGACCTCGGCGCGCCGGGCGCGCGCGCCGAGGTGCGGAACGGCGTCGGGGCCTTCGTCGTGCGCGCCGCGGGCATCGCCGGCCGCCTCACCGCCGCGGTGACCGTCGTCATGCCGGGCGGTACCGCGGCGCCTCGCCTCGACGGCGTCTTCACCCTCGCCGTCTCCACGCTCACCGCCCCGGTGGCCGAGGACGTCACCGTCGACGGCCGCACCGTCTCCCTGGTGCTGCCCGCGGGCCCGTACGTGCGGGTCGAGGGCGCCGGCGCCGTGCTGCGCTTCGGGGACCAGACCCTGACCGGCGACGTCGTCCTCGAGCGCGCCACGGCCACGCCGACCGGCTCGACGGCCCCGCAGGACGTCGTCCGGATCGGGTTCCGGCGGGTCTCGCTCGTCCTCGGCGACGGCGCCTCGCCGTTCGTCTCGCTGAGCGACGGCTCCGGCGTGCTGCTCCTGAGCACCACCGGCCTCGCGGGCACCCTCACCGGCACCGTCTCGGTGCAGGTGCCGGGCCTGGGTCTGACCGGCACCTTCACCGTCGAGGTCAACACCACCACCGCGCGGGTGCAGGCGCAGGTCGTCTTCGGCGAGGCCGCCTCGGCCCCGACGGCCGTCGCCCTCGCGGACGTCGACAACGACGGCGACGTCGACCTGCTGGTGGGCGACTCCGCCGGGGTGCTCCTGCACCTGTCCGACGGCGTCGGCGACCCCTACGACTCCACCGCCCCGGTGCGCGTGCTGACCGGCGCGGTCACCGCGCTCGCGGTCGGCGACGTCGACCGGGACGGCGCGGCCGACCTGCTCGTCGGCCGGTCCGGGAGCACCGAGCTCTGGCTCGGCGACGGCGCCGGTGGCTTCGAGGTGCGCACCGTCAGCCTGGGCAGCGCAGCGACCGGACTGGCCCTCGGCGACGTCGACCGCGACGGCAAGCTCGACGCGGTCGTCGCGGGCACCGGCGGCGGCCTGTTCCTCGGCGACGGCACCGGCGGCTTCGGCACGGGCACGAGCCTCGGCGTCACCGGCTACCTCGTCGCGCTCGGCGACGTCGACGGCGACGGCGACCTCGACCTCGTCGAGGCCGGCTCCGGCGGCGTCCGCGTGGCCCGCGGCGCGACCGGCAGCACCTTCGGGGCGCTGACCGCCGTGACCGGCTCGACCGGCGCCGTGACCGCCCTCGCGGTGCAGGACGTCGACGCGGACGGCCGGGCCGACCTGCTGCTCGGCACCGCCTCCGGGCTTGTCGTGCGCCGCAGCGCCACGACCCCGACCGGGACGCTGCAGTTCGCCGCAGCATCGGCGCCGCTGACCTCGACCGCTCCGACCGCCGTCGCCGCCGGCGACCTGGACCGCACCGGCGCGGTCGACCTCGTCGTGGCCGGCGGCTCCGGCCAGCCGCTGCTCCTGCTCGGCACGGCGACCGGCTTCGCCGCCGGCACGCCCGTCGGCGCCGTCGACCTCGACGTGCCCGCCGGGGCGTTCCTCGGCCTGACCGGCCGCGGCGTCGTGCTCACCCTGGGCGGCCAGTCGCTGACCGGCGACCTGGAGCTCCAGCAGGTCACCGTCGGCGGCGTGCGCACCGTGACCGTGGACGTCGAGAACCTCACGATCCCGCTGCCCGGGCTCACGCTGCCGCCGCAG
>DATMKB010000477.1:0-12082 GCA_035553635.1 Mycobacteriales bacterium | reverse complement strand
CGCCGAGCGCCAGGGCCGCAACCCGCAGACCGGCGAGACGATGACCATCCCGGCGTCCTACGGGGTGAAGCTCAGCGCCGTGACGGCCCTCAAGACGCAGGTCCGCGGGCGGTAGCGCCCGGGCGCCCGGCAGGCGGCCGCGCGAGCCGGCCGGCCGGGCGCCGCCGCGGCTCAGCGACGGGCAGGTGCCCGGCCGCCCCGCTGGCGCGGCGCGCCGCCGTCCACCGGGCCGTCCGCCGGGCCGGCCACCGGGGCGAGCAGCGCGGCCAGCGCCGCGCCCTCGACGTGCTCCGCGTCGAGCAGCCGCGCGACGAGCGCGTCGAGCACCTCGCCGGACGCCCGCAGCAGGTCCTCGGCGTCGGCCGCGGCCTCCTCGACCGTGCGGCGCACCTCGGCGTCGAGCGCGTCGCGCGTCGCGGTGCCCACGGGCGCGAGGCGCGCGCCGCCGCCTGACCGGTCGACCAGGTGCACGTCGGCGTCGGGCGCGAGCAGCCGCACCGGGCCGACGGCGTCGGACAGGCCGTAGCGCGCCGCGAGGTCGCGGGCGAGCGCCGTCGCGCGCTGCAGGTCCAGCTCGCCGGCGGTGGAGCCGTCGCCGAGCACGAGCCGCTCACCGACCGTGCCGCCGAGCAGCCGCACGAGCCGGGTGCGCAGCTGCTGCTCCGACAGCACGGCGGTGTCGGCGTCGTCGCTGCGCAGGCGGACGCCGCCGAGCCGGTCGCCGCGGGCCAGCACGGAGACCTTGTCGACCTCGCCGCCGGTGGCCGCCACGACGACGGCGTGCGCCGCCTCGTGCACGGCGATGCGGCGGCGCTCGTCGTCCGACAGCACCCGGCCGCGGCTGCCGGCGCCGTGCCGCACGCGGTCGACGGCCTCGGCCAGGTCGTCGCCGCGCACCTGCGCGCGGCCGTCGCGGACGGCGAGCAGCGCGGCCTCGTTGACGACGCTCGCCAGGTCGGCGCCGGTGAAGCCGGGGGTGCGGCGGGCCAGGTGCGCGAGGTCGGCGTCGGGCGCCAGCGACGTCCGGGCGGCGTGCAGCGCGAGGATGCGCTCGCGGCCGCGCTGGTCGGGGGCGTCGACGGTGACGAGCCGGTCGAAGCGCCCCGGGCGCAGCAGCGCGGGGTCGAGGATGTCGGCCCGGTTGGTGGCCGCCATGACGACGACGCCGCTCGAGACCTCGAAGCCGTCCATCTCGACGAGCAGCTGGTTGAGGGTCTGCTCGCGCTCGTCCGACCCGCCACCGGACTCGCCGGCGCCGCGGCGGCGGCCGGCGGCGTCGACCTCGTCGATGAACAGGATCGCGGGGGCTGCGGCGCGCACGGCCGCGAACAGGTCGCGCACGCGGGCCGCGCCGACGCCGACGAGCGACTCCACGAACTCCGCGCCGCTGACGGAGAAGAACGCCACGCCGGCCTCGCCGGCCGTCGCGCGGGCCAGCAGCGTCTTGCCGGTGCCGGGCGGGCCGAGCAGCAGCACGCCCTTGGGCGGCTGGGCGCCGAGCGCGGCGTACCGGCCGGGGTCGGTGAGGTAGGTGACCACCTCGCGCAGCTCGGTGACGGCGTCGTCGGCGCCCGCGACGTCGGCGTAGGTGACCGACGGCGGCGTGCGGGTGCGGGCGCCCTTGCCGCCGCGCACGGTGCCGAAGGCGGCGACGTCCCCCTGCCCGCCGCCGCGCAGGCCGACGAAGAGCAGCGCGAACAGGTTCGCGAGCACCGCGAGCGGCAGCAGCACGGTGGCGAGCAGCCGCACGGTCGCCTGCGCGGACTGCGCGTCGACCCGCACCTCGGCGCCGCTGCCGGTGAGCGTCGTCAGCAGCTGCGACGTCGCGCTGTCGCTGGCCGGGTAGGCGGTCCAGAAGCGGGTGCCGCCGTCCAGCGTCCCCTCGACGCGGGCCTCCTGGTCGCGCAGGACGGCGGTGACCACCTCCTGCTCGCCGGCGAGGGCGGTGAGCCGGTCGAGCGGCAGCTCGGTGCCGGGCGACCGCGGCGTCGTCCAGGCCAGGGCGGCGGCGAGCAGGCCGAGCAGCAGCACGAGCGTGCCGAGCAGCGCGGCGACCGGGCCGCGGGGGAGCCGGGGCAGGGAGCGGGTCACGGGAGGTCCTCGGGTCGGGGTCGGGAGCGGACGGGTGCCGGTGCCGGCGGGCGCCGGCGGGTGGCCAGCAGGTGCGTGGTGAGGGCTGCGGTGGCGAGCAGCCCGCCGGCCAGCGGGACGGCCGCGAGCGGGACGCCGTCGCCGGCGGTCTGCACGAAGGCGCCCTGCGCCCGGCGCTGCGGCTCCGAGGGCGCGCCGGCCAGCCCGGCGGCCGTGCCGGCCTGCGACGACGCCGCCCCCGACCCGGCAGCGGACCCGGCGGCGGACCCGGCGGCGGACCCGGCAGCGGACCCGGCGGCGGACCCGGCTCCGGCGCCCGCGGCGGCCCCGGCGGCGGCGACGGCGGGGGCCTGCGCGGCGGCGGGCGCCGGAGCGGGCGCCGGCACCTGCACGGGCAGCGGCGGCGGGGCGGGCGGCGCAGCCGCGACGCCGGCGGGTGCCGGCGGGTCGGCCCCGGGGACGGGTGCGGGCGCCGGGCCGGCGGCCGGCTCCGGCGCGGGCGCGACCGGCGCGGCGGGGCAGGCCAGCACGACGGACGCCTGCGCCACCGGCACGCCGCCGGCCCGCGCGCGCAGGTCGACGAGGGCCGGGCCCTGCGCGGTGCCGCAGTCCAGGGCCACCGGGAACGCCAGCCGGCTCGTGCCGCGCAGGTCGACGTCGTCGTAGCGCTGCTCGGACGTCGCGGCTGCCCCCGGCGGCGGCACGGCCTCGAGCTCCACCGGCCCGCGCACGCGCAGGGCGTCGACGAGCGCCCGCACCGGCGCGGCCACCGGCACGACGCCGTCGCGCACCCGGCCCGTGCACACGAGCGGGTCGCCCTCGCGCAGGTCGGCCGCGCCGTCGCCGTCGCAGTCGACGCCGCCCGCCGGGGCGACGGCGCCCGTGCCGGCGGAGAACTGGTCGAGCTGCGTGCGCAGCACCGCCTGCCGCTCGAGGCCGGCCGCCCGGTCGCCGGCCGGCGCGAGCGTCGAGCCGGCGGTGACCACCTGCAGCCCGACGTGCCGCACGCCGGCCGCGTTGAGCGCCTCGACGACGGCGAACGGCGTCGGCTCGCCCGGCGTGGTGGCGGTCCACGGCTCGTCGGTGACGTGCAGGACCACCCGGGCGGCGTCGGGCCGGAAGGTGGCCGCCTGCCCGGGCGCCACCACCTCGGTGCCGCCGACGACCAGGCCCTCGCCGGTCACCGCCTGGTACAGCGCGGTGCGGTGCGTCTCCTCGCCGCCGCGGGTGGTGAGCAGCCGCAGGGCGCGCTGCAGCTCCTCGTCGGACGGGGCGAGGTCGACCAGGCGCCGGTAGCGCTGCCCGGGCCC
The DNA here is from genome assembly GCA_035553635.1 of Mycobacteriales bacterium. Lineage (GTDB taxonomy): Bacteria > Actinomycetota > Actinomycetes > Mycobacteriales > SCTD01 > DATLGD01. The sequence goes on along the minus strand of DATMKB010000477.1, from coordinate 8,681 downwards.
GGCGTCCCAGAACTCGGCGAGCCCCACCTGCAGGTCGACGCCGTCGTCGGCCAGGCCGGTGACGAGCTCCTCGAGCCCGCACACCAGCCCGGACGCCGCCGGGCCCATGGAGTCGGAGGTGTCGAGCAGCAGGAGCAGGTCGAGCGCGACGGCGTCGCCGGCCAGCGCCAGCTCCACCTCGTGGCGGGCCCGGCCGGCGGCGTCGACGGGCAGGGTCGCGGTGGCGGGGGTGAGCCGCGCGCTGCTCGCCCGGCGGGTCGGCGGCGCGAAGACCGGCGCGGCGGGGCAGGCGCGCGGCGCGGGCGGGAAGCCCTCCTCCGGCAGGGCGGTGCCGGTGCCCGTGCCGTCGTCGACGGTCGGCGGCACGACGCGCCCGACGGCGGGCGGCGCGTAGACGACGTACTCGTCGGCGCCCGCGGGCGTGGTCAGCGAGGACGAGTGCAGGTGCACGGCGGGGTCGGCCGCGAGGTCGACCTGCGCGCCGCGCAGCGGGTGGCCCCGGCCGTCCACGACGTCGACCCAGGTGTCGGCCACGCCGTCGTACAGCCACAGGCCGCCGGGGCCGTCGTAGCCGTCGCTGAGGTTCCCGCCGAGGTCGGCCGTGGTGAGCACGACCTCGTCGGCCGAGCGCCCCGCCGCGAGGGACGACACGACGCCCACCAGCGGGGTGGTGGAGAGCCGGGTGGGCGTCCCGTCCGGCGGCACCGACCACGCGCTCGCCGTCGTGCTCTGCATGCCGGTGGTGCTGTTGCCCGTGCCGACGACGACGACCGTGCCCGCGGCGTCGCCGCCGGTCAGGTGGGCGGCGAGCCCGTGCGCGTGCCGCAGCTCGCTGCCGCCGAGGCGCACGCCGAAGCTGGCGCCGCCGTCGCGGCTCTCCTGCAGCGAGTTCGACCCCACGAGCACGCGGTCGCGCTCGCCCGGGTCGACGGCGACGTGCCGGGAGGCGCTGTCGGCGGTGGAGGCGCTGGCGGCCGGGTACGTGCGCGTGCCGGTCTGCGGCAGCCAGGTGGCGCCGCCGTCGGTGCTGCGGTACGGGGCGACGCCGATGCCGCCGACGAGGTCGTCGGTGGCGGCGTAGACGACGTCGGGGTCGCCCGGCGACACCACGGGCCGGATGCCTCCCGAGAGCGGCTGGCTCGTGCGGAAGGGCTGCCCCGCCCCGAGGCGGGAGTGGACGACGGTGGTGCTCGCGAACGAGCGCAGGCCGGTGGTGGTGACGGCGACGAGCAGCCGCCCGGTGGGCTCGGGGCTCGCCGGCACGACGAGGGAGCTGATCGAGGTCGCCGGGGCCGCCGGCAGCTGCAGGAGCGGGTCCCACGTGCAGCCGGCGTCGGTGCTCACGGCCACCGTGCGGGCGTCGGCGAGGTAGACGGTCGAGGGGTCGGCGGGCTCGACGGCGTGCGCGACGAGCGGGCCGGGCAGCAGGTCGGCCGGCTTGGGCACCGACCGGAAGGGCCCCTCGACCCGCGCCGGCGTCTCGCAGGCGGCGCTCGCGGCCGGCGGTGCCACGAGCACCGGTGCGACGGCGAGCGCCGCGACCAGCACCCCAGCGGGGGGACGGAGCCGCACGGGCCCTCCAAACGACGATGACAACGGTTGTCAGTGCCGGTTCGACGCCGGCGGACGGGTCTCCTGCTGAGACGCGGCTCACGCCCCGCGGACCGGCCGGCTGGGTGCCGGCCGGCCGCGGCCGCCGCTACGGCAGCGCGCACTCCACGGCGTGCACGACGGGAGCGGCCGGCGCCAGCGGGCCCTCCAGCTCGTGGAGGGCCTCCTTGACCGGGGCGGTGGTGCCGCCCTCGCACTCGTCGGCGACGGCGGCGGGGGCCGTGGCGACGCCGAGCAGGAGGGCGAGAGCGGAGGCGCCGACAGTGGCGCGGACGGTGGCGCGGACGGGCAGGGGCATGACGTGTCCTTCCGGTGGGGGACGTCCGCCGGGCGGCGGACAGGCAGAACATAACGCAAACGACAATCATCCCCAACAAGTCGGTCAGGTCCGTGCGGCGGCAGGATGGGCGCGTGCCCGCCGCTCCCGACGCCGCCGTCGCGGTCGTCGGCGCGGGCGCCGCCGGGCTCGGGCTCGCCGTCCGGCTCGCCGCCGCGCGGCTGCCCGGGGTGGTCCTCGTGCAGTCGCCGGAGCCGGCCCCGGAGCGCACCTGGTGCTCCTGGCAGCGCCGGCCGGTGCCCTGGGCGGACGCCGTCGCGCACCGCTGGCCGGCCGCCGACGTCGTCGGCCCGGACGGCGTGCGCACCCGGCTGGACCTGGCGCCCTACCGCTACGAGATGGTCCGCTCCCGCGACTTCGAGGCCTGGGCCGGTGCCCGCCTCGACGGCGTCCAGCGGGTGAGCGCGCACGTCGAGCGGGTGGAGGACGGCCCGGACGCCGCCCGGGTGGTGGGCGACGGCGTCGACCTGCGGGCCACCTGGGTGCTCGACACCCGGCCGGTGCCGCCCGCCCGGCCGGGCCGCACCGCGCTTCTGCAGCACTTCGTCGGCTGGACGGTGCGCACCGACCGGGACGCCTTCGACCCGGCCACCGCCTCGCTCATGGACTTCCGCCTGCCCCAGCCCGCCGGCGGGGTGGCGTTCGGCTACGTCCTGCCGACCTCGCCCCGCGAGGCGCTCGTCGAGCACACCGTCTTCAGCCGCACGGCGTGGCCGGACGCCGACCACGAGGACGGCCTCCGGCGCTACGCCGCGGTGCTCGGGCTCCCGCCGCACGAGGTGCTCGCCGTCGAGCGCGGCGCCATCCCGATGACCGACGCGCCGTTCCCCCGCCGCGCCGGCCGCCGGGTCTTCCGGCTCGGCGCCGCCGGTGGCGCGACCCGCCCCAGCACCGGCTACACCTTCACGGCCGCCCAGCGCCAGGCCGCCGCCGTGGCGCACGCGCTCGTGGCTGGGCGCCAGCCGCTGCCGCCGCCGGCCTGGCCGCGCCGCCACCGGGCGATGGACGCCGTGCTGCTGCGCGCGCTCGACGCCGGTCGGCTCGACGGCGCCGCCTACCTCGCCGACCTGTTCGCCCGCCACCCGGCGCCGCGGGTGCTGCGCTTCCTCGACGGCGACAGCACGCCGCTCGAGGAGCTCGCCGTCATGGCGCGCTCGCCGCGGGGGCCGATGCTCCGCTCGCTTGTCGGGAACCGTTCCCAGTAAGATGGGCGCATGCGCCCTCTCACCACCGCCCTCACCGGCCCCTCGGCGACCCTGCGCGACCAGCTCGCGCGCTGCCTCGTGCTGCGCCGGCCGGGGCTCGTCGCGGTGCTCTGGACGCTCGACCCGTCGCCGGAGGGCCCGGTGCTGCGCACCGTCGTCGACGCCCGCGGCACCCACGACAGCACCCGGCTCGAGGGCTGCTGCGTGAGCTGCGCCGTCCGCGACGACGCCCCGGAGGTGCTCGACCTGCTCGGCGACCGCTGGGCCGAGGTGCTGCTCGTCCTGCCGACCCCCGCCCGGGCCGACGACGTCCTCGCCGGCCTGCCGGTCGACCGCGTCGCCACCGCCGTCGACGCCGTCCTGCTGCGCAGCCAGCTCACCGGCGACGACCTGCTCGCCGACCGCGGCCAGGCCGCCGCGCCCACCGACCGGCGCTCCACCGCCGAGCTCGTCGTCGGGCACGTCGAGGACGCCGACGTCGTCGCCGTCGAGGGGCTGCCCCGGCTGCCCACCGCGGCGGCGCGCACCGCGCAGGCGCTGCTCTCGCACCTGGCCCCGCTCGCGGCGCAGGTGGTGCTCGCGCCGGGCGGCGAGGGCTGCGAGGAGCTGCTCGCGACGGTCCCGGCCGCGCGGCCGCCGGCCGAGGAGCGGCTCGAGGCGGCGGCGCTGGCCGCGCAGCTGTGCCCGCCGGCGTGCGACGTCGCCACCGCGGTGTGGACGGCCGACCGGCCGCTGCACCCCGGCCGGCTCGCCGACGCCCTGCCCGACCTCGTCCGCGGGCTGGTGCGCAGCCGCGGCACCCTCTGGCTGGCCGGCCGCGAGCGCGACCGGCTGCGCTGGGAGCAGGCCGGCGGCTCGGTCATGCTCGGCGCGCCGTCGCCCTGGGACCGGCTGCCCGCGAGCGCGCTCGTGCTCATCGGGCTCGGCGTGGAGCCGGCCGTCGTCGTCGCGGCGCTCGACGCCTGCTTGGCCACCGACCGCGAGCTCGTCGAGGGGGCCTTCCCCGACCCGTTCGCCGACGTCCTCGGCCCGGCCGTCAGGCGGTGACCGGCGGCACCGCGCGCAGGGCCGGCTCCTGCTCGAGCCGCTGCCGCGGCAGGCGGGCGAGGCCGGCCGTGCGGCGGGCCTTGACGGCGTAGAGGTCGGCGTCGGCGGCCTCGAGCACCTCGGCGAGCGACTGAGGCCGCACCACCGTCGCGACGCCCGACGACCACGACGTCGTCGACGCCTCCTGCAGGCGCCGCGCCAGCCGGACGGCGGCCCGCCGCTCGGTGCCCGGCAGCAGCAGCACGAACTCGTCGCCGCCGAGCCGGGCGAGCACGTCGTCGCGGCGCAGCAGCGCGCGCCACGCGCCGGCGGACTGCTCCAGCAGCGCGTCGCCGGCGGCGTGCCCGAGCCGGTCGTTGACCGCCTTGAAGCCGTCGAGGTCGATGACGACGACGGTCAGCGGGCTCGTCGCCGACGCCTCGGGCAGCAGGCGCTGCGCGGCCTGGCGCAGCCCCTCGCGGTTGAGCGCGCCGGTCAGCGGGTCGGTGGTCGCGCGGGTCTCCAGCCTCTCCACCAGGCCGCTCACGGCCTCCGTGGCGACCGCCGTCGTGAGCACCACGACCGCCCAGACGTGCAGGGCGCCGAGGAACGGGTCGAGGGCGAAGGCGGCCCCGAGCGCCAGGGCCGTGCCGGCGACGTACGCGCGGGTGGCGCGGCGGCCGAGGAAGAAGGCGCTGTAGAGCGGCACCCAGACGCCCAGCACGCCCGACGCCGCGGCACCGACCTCCGTGGCCGCGGCCCACGTGCACACCGCGAACCCGACGACGACGGCGGTGCAGGCGGCGTGCCGCACCGCGCGGGACCCGACGGCGACGACGGCGACGGCGAACGCGACGGCCAGCGCGGCGCACACGGCGTTGAGCCGCACCGGCGCCTGCGGCGACATGGGGAAGGCGGCCGAGACGGCGGACAGGACCGCGGCGACCGCCAGCAGCAGCGCGAGCACGCGCTCCTCGGCGCTGCGGACGGGTGTCCGGGTCACCGCGCCTCCTCCCGAGCCCGTGTCCGGTGCGGCACTCAGTGTGCCTGCCGGCAGGCTCCGCAGGGGGCCTGAGCGGCTACTCGTGCGGCCCCAGCGGGAAGACCGCCCGTTCGGACCATGCGCCGGTGGTGTCGCAGGTCCACAGCGCCGCCGTCGCGACCACCGCCGAGAGCGGCAGCGCCGGCTCGACGGCGGCGCTCGCCCGGGCACGCAGGGCGCCGTCGTCGGTGTGGACGACGGTGAGGTGGGCGTGCGGGTGCGCGTGCCGGCCCCGGTACGGCGGGGCCTCGGGCCAGCGCCGGGCCAGCGCGTCGGACAGCTCGTCCAGGCCCGACCCGTCGGGCTCGAGGAAGACGACGCCGTCGCGCTCGAAGCACCCGACGGCCGAGAAGCGCAGGGAGAAGGCGTCGACCCCGGCGAAGAACCACTCCAGCTCGGCGACGACGCCCTCGTCCACCTGGTCGGCCGGCAGGAACGGCGCGAGCAGCGTCACGTGGGCCGGCAGCCCGGCCGCGGCGGACGGATCGCCCTCCTGCCGCCAGGCGCCGACGACGGGCTCGGCCTCGGGCACGCGGAGGAGGACGGCGCTGGCCCCGGTCCCGTCGCGGCCGGGACCGTCAGCGCCGGGCGCAGGGGCGGTCACCCCGGACCTGTACCGCAGGGACACATCTCCCTAACCCCCCGGACGGCGGACGGCGTCGGTAGCGTCGCGGCCCGTGGACGTCCTCGTCGTCGGCTCGGGTGCGCGCGAGCACGCCCTCCTGCTCGCCCTGCGGCGCGACGCCGCCGTCGGGCGCCTGGTCTGCGCACCGGGCAACGCCGGCACCGCCGCGCTCGCCGAGACCCGCCCGCTCGACGTCGCCGACCCGGACGCCGTCGCCGCGCTCGCGGTCGCCGAGGGCGTCGACCTCGTCGTCGTCGGCCCGGAGGTGCCGCTCGTCGCCGGTGCCGCCGACGCCGTCCGCGCCGCCGGGCTCGCCTGCTTCGGCCCCTCGGCGGCCGCCGCGCAGCTCGAGGGCAGCAAGGCCTTCGCCAAGGACGTCATGGCCTCCGCCGGCGTCCCCACCGCGGCCGCGCAGGTCTTCGAGGACGCCGACGCCTGCGCCCGGCACCTCTCCGGCGCGCCCGCGCCCTACGTCGTCAAGGCCGACGGGCTCGCTGCCGGCAAGGGCGTGCACGTCGGTCGTGACCTCGACGTCGCCACTGCGTTCGCCCGGGACGCGCTGTCCGGCGGCGGGCGCGTCGTCGTCGAGGACTACCTCGACGGGCCCGAGGTCTCGCTGTTCGCGCTCACCGACGGCACCACCGTCGTGCCGCTGCTGCCCGCGCAGGACCACAAGCGCGTCGGCGACGACGACACCGGCCCCAACACCGGCGGCATGGGCGCCTACGCGCCGCTGCCGTGGCTGCCCGAGGGCACCGTCGAGCGGGTCGAGCGCGAGGTGCTGCAGCCGGTCGTCGACGCGATGCGCGAGCGCGGCACCCCCTTCGCGGGCCTGCTCTACGCCGGCCTGGCGATGACCTCCCGGGGCCCGCAGGTGGTCGAGTTCAACTGCCGCTTCGGCGACCCGGAGACGCAGGTCGTCCTCGCCCTGCTCGACACCCCGCTCGCCGGGCTGCTGCACGCCTGCGCCACCGGGCGGCTCGCGGAGCACCCGCCGCTGCAGTGGCGACCGGGCGCCGCGGTGACCGTCGTCGTCGCCGCCGAGGGCTACCCCGGCACGCCGGCGCGCGGCGACGAGGTCGTCGTCGGTCCGCTGCCCGACGGCGTCGAGGTGCTGCACGCCGGCACGGCCCGCGACGGCGACCGGCTCGTCGCCGCCGGCGGGCGCGTCGTGTCGGTGACCGCCACCGGCGCCGACCTCGCGGCCGCGCGCGACGCCGCCTACGCCGGCGTCGAGGCCGTCCGGCTTCGCGGCGGGCACTGGCGCACCGACATCGCCCGCCGGGCGGTCGAGGGGCGCATCGCCGTCCACGGCGGCTGAGGGCGAGGCGCTGACAGCGCTGGCCCCCGCGTGGGACCGTGGAGGCGCTCCGCGACCGTCCCCCGCCGTGCCGGAGGCCCCTGTGGCGACCCGCACCCCCGTGCCGTCCGGCGCCGGCGCGCGCCCGGGAAGCGCGCGGGACCGCGGCACGGTGGAGGAGCTGCACGTGCTGTCGCGGCCGCTGCCGTCGACGGTCGCCGCCGCGCGGCTGGCCCGCGTGGCCGTCCGGGTGGCGGTGCGGGCCTGGCGGCTGCCCGGGGTGGAGGAGCGGGCAGCGCTCGTGGTGTCCGAGGCCGTGACGGCCGTGCTCCGGCACGCCGACCCGGGCGGTCTGGCGCTCGCCGTCCGCACGACCCGGCGCCGGCTCCGGCTCGAGGTCCGGTGCTCCGGCGGCCTGCCTGCGGCCCTCGCCTCGGCCGGCCCCGACGACGCCGACTGCGCCGCCGTGCTCGACGCCACCGCCACCCGCTGGGGCACCTGTGACGGCGGTCGCGTCCTGTGGGCGGAGCTCGCGCTGCCGGCGTGAAGAACCTCACGCCCCCCGCTGGAGGCGCTTGCACCAGCTAGCACCGTGGGGCAGGGTGGCCTGCAGACGCCGCCCCCGAGCGGCACCGCGCACCGGACGAGCAGGCCTGCCCCGGTGCCCGTCCGGCCGAGACCGGACGCCCCCGACGACGGGGACCCGCCCGAGGCCCGAGCGCCCGGCGACCGCACGTCCCGCGCAGGCCGGACAAGGACGACTCGTGACCCCGCACGCCCCGACCGCCGCCACGACTTCCAGCACCCGCGCCGCCGCGCTGGGCCGCCGCACCGCCGGCGTCCTCGCGGCCGCCGCGCTGGCCCTGCCGCTGACCGCCACCCCCGTCGCCGCGGCCGCGCTGCCGCTGCCCGCGCCGCAGCCGCCGGCGCCCTCGCAGCCGGGCCAGCAGCCGGCTCCGCAGGAGCCGCAGCAGCAGCCGCGCGAGGAGCAGCCGCCCCCGCCGCCGGAGAAGACCCTCGCCGAGCGCGTCATGGAGGAGGCCCCGAAGCACGAGGGCAAGCCGTACCGCTACGGCGCCACCGGTCCGGACGCGTTCGACTGCAGCGGCTACGTCCAGGCCGTCTTCCGCGCCGCCGGCCGCGAGCTCCCGCGCACGAGCCGCGACCAGTACGCCGCCTCCACCCGGGTCGCGAAGGCCGACCGCCGGCCCGGCGACCTCATCGCCGTGCAGGACCGCCGTGGCCGCGTGACGCACGTCGGCATCTACGCCGGCGACGACTCCTGGTGGGTCGCGAGCACCGGCCGCAAGCGCGTTCTGCTGCAGCGCCTCTACACCGAGCGCTACGCCGTCGGGCGCTTCTCCTAGCCCCGGCCGGCCTCTGGGAGACTGCCCGGCGACGTCCGCCGCCTGCGAGGAGTGACCCGTGATCGAGCGCTACACCCTGCCCGAGATGGGCCGGGTCTGGAGCGAGGCCCACAAGTACGAGCTGTGGTGCCGGGTCGAGGTGCTCGTGCTCGAGGCGCACGCGGCGGC
>DATMKB010000476.1:0-5215 GCA_035553635.1 Mycobacteriales bacterium | reverse complement strand
CCCGACTTCCCGACCGGCGCGCTCATCGTGGGCCGCGAGGGCATCGAGGAGGCCTACCGCACCGGCCGCGGCTCGGTGCGCATGCGCGCCGTCGTCGAGGTCGAGGAGGTCGGCGGCCGCACCCAGCTCGTCGCGACCGAGCTGCCGTACCAGGTGAACCGCGACGCGCTCGCCGTGAAGATCGCCGAGCTCGCCGACGAGGGCCGCATCCGCGGCATCTCCAACGTCATCGACGAGAGCAGCGACCGCACCGGCACCCGCCTGGTCGTCGAGCTGCGCCGGGACGCCATCCCGAAGGTCGTCCTCAACAACCTCTACAAGCACACGCAGCTGCAGGACGCGTTCGGTGTCAACATGCTGGCCCTCGTCGACGGCGTGCCCCGCACGCTGCGCCTGGACGAGATGGTGCGGCACTACGTCGCCCACCAGGTCGAGGTCATCGTCCGCCGCACGCGCTTCCGGCTGCGCAAGGCCGAGGAGCGGGCGCACATCCTGCGCGCGCTCGGCAAGGCGCTCGACCAGCTCGACGCCGTCATCGCGCTCATCCGCGGCGCCGAGTCGGCGGAGGCGGCTCGCGAGGGCCTCATGCAGCTGCTCGACATCGACGAGGTGCAGGCCACGGCCATCCTCGACATGCAGCTGCGCCGGCTCGCCGCCCTGGAGCGCCAGCGCATCCTCGACGAGCTCGCCGAGCGCGAGGCCGAGATCGCCGCGCTCACCGCGATCCTCGAGAGCCCGTCGCGGCAGCGCGAGATCATCGGCGAGGAGCTCGCCGAGATCGTCGGCCGCTTCGGGGACGACCGCCGCACGCGCATCGTCGCCTACGAGGGCGACATGAGCGCCGAGGACTTCATCGCGCAGGAGGACGTCGTCGTCACCGTGACGCGGGGCGGCTACGCCAAGCGCACGAAGACCGGGCTGTACCGCTCCCAGCGGCGCGGGGGGCGCGGCGTGCAGGGGGCCCGGCTCAAGCAGGACGACATCGTCGAGCACTTCTTCGTGACGAGCACGCACCACTGGCTGCTCTTCTTCACGAACAAGGGCCGCGTGTACCGGGCCAAGGCGCACGAGCTGCCCGAGGCCGACCGCAACGCCCGCGGCCAGCACGTCGCGAACATCCTGGCCTTCCAGCCCGACGAGCGGATCGCGCAGGTCATCGCGCTCAAGGACTACGCGGCGGCGCCGTACCTCGTGCTCGCCACCCGCGGCGGCCTGGTGAAGAAGACCGCCCTGACGGAGTACGACAACGGCCGCTCGGCCGGGCTCATCGCCGTCAACCTCCGCGAGGACGACGAGCTCATCGGCGCGGCGCTCATCAGCGCCGAGGACGACCTGCTGCTCGTCACGCGCAAGGCGCAGTCGATCCGGTTCCAGGCCGACGACGAGGCGCTGCGACCCATGGGCCGGGCGACGTCGGGCGTCCGCGGCATCTCGCTGCTCGACGACGACGAGCTGCTCGGCATGCAGGTCGCGCCGGCCGGCGGCGAGGAGGAGGAGGCCGGGCTGCTCGTCGTCACCGACGGGGGCTTCGGCAAGCGCACCCCGCTGTCGGCGTACCGGCGGCAGGGCCGCGGCGGCAAGGGCATCCTCACGTTCAGCCGCGACGCGGGCGACCGCGGCGGCCTGGTCGGCGCCATGGTGGTGCACGAGGCCGACGAGGTCTTCGCCATCACGAGCAGCGGCGTCGTCATCCGCGTGCAGGTGAGCCTGTTCGAGCCGCGGTCGCGCACGACGATGGGCGTACGCCTGGTCAAGCTCGGTGCCGGCGACACGGTGGTGGCCGTGGCGCACAACGGCGAGCAGGCCGCCGAGGAGGCGGCCGAGCAGGCCGACGGCACGGCCGACCCGGCCGCGGGGGAGACTGCGCAGGACCCGGCCGGCGCTCCCGACAGCGCCGGCGCCGCCAGCGCGGCCCCCAGCGTGGACACCCCTGACCGCGACCCGAGCGACGAGGACGCCCAGTGACCCCGGACCCCCAGGCGCAGGACCGCCCGCAGGACGCGCAGGACGGTCCGGCCGCCGGTGCGACCACCGACCCCTCGGCCCGGCCGGCGTCCGAGGACGCCGACCGCACCGCGGCGTGGGCCGTGACGCCCGACGACGACGGCCCTGCGGCGGGCGAGCCGGCCCGCGCCTCGCTCGACGACGACGCCCGTCGGGAGGCGCTGCAGCGCAGCGCCGCCGCCGCGCAGCCGACTGCTCCTGCGCCCGCCGCCGCCTCCTCGCCGCCCGCGGCGCAGGAGCAGGCCACCACGCAGCACCGCCCGGCGCACGCCGCCGCCACGACCGCTGCCGCCGGCACTGCCGCTGGCGCTGCCTCCGGGGCGGCCGCCCGCACCAGCGCGCTGCCGCCGGTGTCGCGCCCGGAGCGCCCGGAGCGCCCGGGGGCGGAGCCGCGCCCCGCCGCCCGCCCGGCCCGCCCGGCCGGCGGGCGCTCCCGCCGGGCCCGGCTCGTGCTGCAGCGGGTGGACCCCTGGTCGGTGTTCCTGTTCTCCCTCGTCGCCTCGATCTGCGTCGGGATCGTGCTCCTGGTCGCGGTGACGGTCGTCTACGTGGTGCTGGCCAACCTGGGCGTGCTCGCGTCGGTCAACAACCTGCTCGGCGAGGTCTTCGGCGGCAGCGGTCCCGACGACGTCGTCGAGCCGGTCTTCACGCTCGGGCGCGTGCTCGGGGCGACCGCCGTGCTCGCCGCGGTCGACGTCGTGCTCCTCACGGCGCTGGCCACGCTGTCGGCGCTGCTCTACAACCTCTGCGCCGCGCTCACCGGCGGCGTGGAGGTCGTGCTCGGCGAGCGCGACTAGCGCCACACCCTGCCCGGGCGCGCCGGTCCGGGCAGGGTGTAGTCTCGCCGACCGTGCCGCCGCCGAGCGGCACAGCGGGGCCTGTAGCTCAGACGGTTAGAGCGCATCCCTGATAAGGATGAGGCCGGAGGTTCAAGTCCTCCCAGGCCCACCCCCCGCGCCCGGCCCGCGTCCCGCGGGCTCCCCGGCTCCAGGAGGACCTCGTGCGACGCACCGCCCTGCTGGCCGGCCTCCTCGCCCTGGGCGGCGCGCTGCTGCGCCGCCGCCGGGCCGGCCGCGACGAGGCCGACGTCTGGACCCGCGCCACGAGCGCGCCCGACCTGCGCTGACCCTCTCGGGGACGTAGCTCAACTGGCAGAGCACCGCCTTTGCAAGGCGGGGGTTGGGGGTTCGAGTCCCCCCGTCTCCACTCCTCGGACCCTGTCCCGTCCGACCTCTCAAGGTCTGCGCGGTCCGTGCCGATCTGCCTGAGATGGCGGGGACTCCCGCCCGTGCCCGCCGGAGGACGCTCCGGTCGACGAGGCCCGCCCGACGGGGCGGAAGGACAGGACACCGTGCCGCACCGCGACGCACCGAGGGGGACCTCGTCCCCGTCGCCGCCGCGCGCGCGGCTCCGGCTCGCCGCCTCAGGGCTGCTGGCTGTGCTCTGCGGGCTCGCGCTGGCCGTCCTGGCCGCGCCGGCCTCCGCCGCGGACGGACCCGTCTTCACGAGCACGACCGCCGTGCAGAGCAGCACCACCGTGAACTGGGCCGGGACGGTCCCGGCCACCGCGACCGTGACGTGCACCGTGACCGCCCCGTCCGGGGCGACGACGACGCCGGACTGCGCCACGCCCGACGGCGGCTTCGCCGTCACGGTGACCGGTGCCGCGGACGGCGAGTGGACGCTGCTCGTCACCAGCACGGTCACCGACGAGCTGGGCGGCACCACCACCGCCTCCGACAGCCGCACCACCCGAGTCGACACGGTCGCCCCCGAGGTGTCGGTGACGACGCCGGCGAGCCCGTCGACCGTCCGCACCCCCTCGTGGTCGGTCACGGTGGTGGACGGCACGGCCACCTGCGAGGTGACCGGCCCCGGCGTCGCGGTTCGCGGCCCGTGCGGTCCGAGCTTCACCACGACGCTGCCGAGCTCGCCCGGTGGCGAGTACGTCCTCGTGGCGACGGCGGTCGACGCCGCCGGCAACACGGCGTCCGCGACGGCGACCCCGTACGTGCTCCTGGTGCCGCCGCCCCCGGCCGACGTCGTCGCCGAGCCCTCCCCGTCCTCGTCCCCCGAGGCGACCTGGACCTTCTCCACCCACGGCGCCACGGCGACGTGCCGGCTCACCGGCCCCGGCACGGACGAGACGACGACCGGGTGCGCCTCGCCCTTCACCCGCACCCTGGGGCCCGACGGCGGCTACGTGCTCGAGGTGGTCCTCACCGGCGACGGCGGGTCCTCGACCTCGTCGGCGTCGTACGAGCTGGACACCACGGCACCGGCCACGCCCGGCGTCGACGGGCCGTCAGGCCGCACGGCCAGCACGACCCTGACGTGGTCCTTCCCGCTGGAGCACCGCGCGGAGTGCACGCTCGTCCGCAACAGCACGGCGCAGCCCGTCACGCCGTGCAGCGGCAGCGTCACGGCGACGGACCTGCAGGACGGCACCTACGTCCTCGAGGTCGTCCTCGTCGACGCCGCCGGCAACCGGTCGGGCACCGGCCGCAGCGCCAGCACCACCGTGGACACGACCGCCCCCGCAGAGCCGCAGGTCCTCAGCGGCCCGTCCGGGCTGACCAACGGCGGAACCGGGCGCAGTTTCACGTGGAACCTGTCCACGGCCACGGCGCCGGACGTCACGGAGTGCCGGCTGCTCGGCGGAGGCCTGCCCGACACGTGGGCGCAGTGCGACGGCTCCTGGACGGTGAGCACGGTCGACCTGCCGGACGGCCCGTACGTGCTGGAGGTCCGGACGCGCGACGACCTGGGCAACACGAGCGCCTCGACGCTCGTCTCGCTCGAGCTCGACACCGTCGCGCCGGTCCTGAGCAGCGTCACCGCGCCGCCGAGCCCGTCCCGCACCGCGGTGATCGTCGTCAACTGGGACGGCGACGCCGACGGCACGCCCACGTGCACCGCGGCGCTGGACGGGGCCGTCCGCTGGACCGTCGTGGGGTGCGACCCGTCCTGGATCGTCGACCTCACGGGGGAGCCGGACGGCACCTGGACCTTCACGGTGTCCCTGCTCGACGCGGCGGGGAACCGCAGTGCGGAGCTGTCCGCCCTCTACGAGCTGGACCGCCAGCCGCCGGCACCGGTCATCTTCACCACCACCCCGCGGGCCACGGACCAGCGGATGCCGACGTGGACCTTCTCCGCCGAGGGCGCCGTCGCCTACACGTGCCGGCTGACCGGGCCCGGCGACGTCGAG
>DATMKB010000475.1:0-2792 GCA_035553635.1 Mycobacteriales bacterium | reverse complement strand
AGCGTGGCGACGTGGCGCAGGCCGTCGGCCATCGCCTCGACGCGCGAGGGCGTGAGCGAGAGCCGGTCGAGCAGCGCCTCGCTGGTGCCCGCCTCGCGGCCGGCTGCGACGTCGTCGGCGTTGGCGGCGAGGACGTCGTCGGCCGACTTCTCGAGGGCGTCGGCCATGGCGTGCAGCGCCGCGTCCTTGTCGCGGCGAGGCAGCGGCGCCAGGGCCGCCGCCGCCGTCTTCGCCCGCCGTGCCGCCTCGAGGACCTCGCTCATGCCACGAGGGTAGAGCGCCCGCCGGTTGCGTCCGTCTGGCAGCACACCGACCGGCAGGGGGCCGCCGGACGCACGCGGAACGCCCGCACACTCGTCCGGCAGCGACCGGCGCCGGCGTGTGCCGCCAGACGGACGGGTCGCGTCAGCCCCCGCGGTTGGCCTGTGCGCTCTCGACGCCCTGGACCGCCGCGAGCAGCTTCTTCTGCTCGGGCGCCTCCTGCGGGCCGTCGACCTGCGGCAGCGGGGGCAGCAGGTCGCCCGAGAGCTCACCGAGCCAGGTGCAGCTCTGCACGGAGGTGTCGACGGCGCCGACCTCGTAGAGGCCGCCGCCGGACGGGCGGAGGAGGTAGTCGCCGGCGGACGCGCCGTCGGCGGAGTCGGTGCCTGCAGGGACGAGCCAGACGGTGGACATGCCGGCCCCCTACCCAGCCGGGCGCCTCATCACCACGAGATCGTCGCGGTGGACGACCTCGCGCAGTCCGAGCTCGCGCGTGGACCGGCCCAGCAGCGCCGGCAGCTCGGCGGCGTCGTAGGCCACCAGCCCGCGCGCGACGGGCGCGCCGGCCGGGTCGACCAGCTCCACCGGGTCGCCGGCCTGGAAGTCGCCCTCGACGGCGGTGACGCCCGCCGGCAGCAGGCTCTTGCGCCCGGCGCACACGGCGCGGACGGCGCCGTCGTCGAGCACCAGCCGGCCGCGCGGCGTGGTGGCGTGCGCGAGCCACAGCAGCCGGCCGGGGGCGCGCGTGCCGGTGGCGGAGAACAGCGTCCCGCCCTCGCCGCGCAGGGCCTGCGCGGCGTCCGAGGCCGCCGTCAGCAGGACGGGGACACCGGCGCCGGTGGCCATCTGCGCGGCCTGCACCTTGCTCGCCATGCCGCCGCGGCCCAGGCCCGAGCCGCTGGCACCGGCCTCGACGCCGTCGAGGTCCTCCGGACCGCGGACGTGGTCGACCCGGGAGGCGCCGGGGCGCCGGGGGTCGCCGTCGTAGAGGCCGTCGACGTCCGAGAGCAGGACGAGGGCGTCGGCGCGCACGAGGTGGGCGACGAGCGCGGCGAGGCGGTCGTTGTCGCCGAACCGGATCTCGTCGTTGGCCACCGTGTCGTTCTCGTTCACCACCGGCACGACGCCGAGCGCCAGCAGCCGCTCGAGCGTGCGCTGGGCGTTGCGGTAGTGGCTGCGCCGGACGACGTCGTCGGCGGTGAGGAGCACCTGGCCGACGGTGCGGCCGTGCCGGGCGAACGCGAGCGCGTACCGGTGCACGAGCTCGGCCTGTCCCACCGAGGCCGCAGCCTGCTGCGTCGCGAGGTCGCGCGGGCGGCGGCGGAGCCCCAGCGGCGCCAGCCCCGCGGCGATGGCGCCGGACGAGACGAGGACGAGTTCGCCCTCGCGCCCGGCGAGGGCGTCGACGAGCGCGCCGAGCCGGTCGGCGTCGAGGCCGCCCTCGGCCGTGGTGAGCGAGGAGCTGCCGACCTTGACGACGAGGCGCCGGGCTCCGGCGACCGCCGCGCGGGTCACCCCTGCTCGCCCCGGACCGCGGCGAGCCGCTGCTCGAGCTCCTCGACGTCCAGGCCCATGCGCTCGGCGCGGCGGAGGTCCTTGAGGATGCGGCGCTCGTCGGCCGAGGCGCGGCTGGTGTCCTCGAGCCGCGCGTCCTGCCCGCGCATGCCGCTGGCGAACTGCTGCTGGACGGTGGGACGCCAGTCGAAGACGACCTCGCCGATCTCGACGGCGTCGCCGGGCTGGGCGCCCGCCTTGGCGAGCTCCTCCTCCACCCCGAGGCGCGCCAGGCGGTCGGCGAGGTAGCCGACGGCCTCCTCGTTCGAGAAGTCGGTCTGCAGCACCCAGCGCTCGGGCTTGCTGCCCCGCACCACGTAGTGGTCGCCCTCGGCCGAGACGGTGAAGCCGGCGTCATCGACGGCCGTGGGCCGCAGCACGATGCGGGTGGCCTCCTCGACGGGCCGCGCCGCCCGGTCGGCGGCGACCGTGCGCGCCATGGCGAAGGTCAGCTCGCGCAGGCCGGCGCGCGTCGCGGCCGAGACCTCGAGCACCTCGAGGCCGCGCGCCACGAGCTCGGGCCGCACCATCTCGGCGAGCTCGGCGGCGTCCGGGACGTCGACCTTGTTGAGCACGACAAGGCGCGGGCGGGAGGTCAGCCGCGCGGCGTCGTCCTTGTACTGCTCGAGCTCGCGCTCGATGGCGTCCAGGTCGCTCAGCGGGTCGCGGTCGGGCTCGAGCGTCGCGCAGTCCAGGACGTGCACGAGCACCGAGCAGCGCTCGACGTGGCGCAGGAAGTCCAGGCCGAGGCCCTTGCCCTGGGAGGCGCCGGGGATGAGCCCGGGGACGTCGGCCACCGTGAAGCGCGTGCCGCCGGCCTCGACGACGCCGAGGTTCGGCACGAGCGTCGTGAAGGGGTAGTCGGCGATCTTCGGCCGGGCGGCCGACAGCGCCGCGACGAGCGAGGACTTGCCGGCGCTCGGGAAGCCCACCAGGGCGACGTCGGCGACGCTCTTGAGCTCGAGGACGACGTCGCG
>DATMKB010000474.1:0-7966 GCA_035553635.1 Mycobacteriales bacterium | reverse complement strand
CTAGTCCCGCTCCGCACGAGGACCGCCGGCCGCTGGGGGCCGGCGGTCCTCGTGCGTCCGGGGCCGGCGGCGCGACGGGAAGCGCGGTCCGCGGCGTGCGGTTGACTGCTGGCATGCGACCGACCGACCTCAACATCGCCGGTGCCGTCGACCTGTCGTCCCTCGCCGCCCCGCCGCCGGCGCCCGCCGCGGCTCCGTCGGCGCCGGGCGCGCCGGTGACGGTGCTCGACGTCACGGAGGCGACCTTCGAGCAGGAGGTCCTGCGCCGGTCGCTGCAGGTGCCGGTGCTCGTCGACCTGTGGGCCGACTGGTGCGGGCCGTGCAAGCAGCTCTCCCCGGTGCTCGAGCGGCTGGCCGCCGAGGCGGGGGGCGCGTGGGTGCTCGCCAAGGTCGACGTCGACCGCAACCAGCAGCTCGCCGCGCAGCTGCAGGTGCAGAGCATCCCCACGGTGGTGCTGGCGCTGGGCGGCCGGCTCGTGCAGGGCTTCACCGGCGCGCTGCCCGAGCGCGACCTGCGCGCGTTCCTCGACCAGGTGCTCGCGGCCGCGCAGCAGGCGGGCCTGCCCGGCCCCGGGGGCGAGGCCGCTCCCGAGGCACCGCCGGTCGAGCCCGAGGTCGAGCAGGCCGAGGACGCGCTGGCCCGGGGCGACTACGCCGCCGCCGTGGCGGCCTACGACGCGCTGCTGCTCCGGCGCCCCAACGACCCCGAGGGCGTCGCCGGCCGGGCCTGGGCCGCGCTGCTGCAGCGCGCCGCGGGCACTGACCCCGCCGCCGCCCTCGCCGCCGCCGAGGCCGCGCCCGACGACGTCGCGGCGCAGACCGCCGCCGCCGACGCCGAGGTGCTGACCGAGCGCATCGAGGCAGCCGTCGACCGGCTCGTCGCGGTGGTGCGCCGCACCGCGGGCGACGACCGGGAGGCCGCGCGGGTGCACCTGCTGTCGCTGCTGGACGCGCTCGACCCCGCCGACCCGCGCGTGGTCGCCGGGCGGCGGGCCCTGGCCAGCGCCCTGTTCTAGTCCTTCGGTCTAGTCCTTCGGGGTCGGGGCGGGCTTGCCGGCGGTGCCCGCCGGCTCGAGGTCGCGCTGCCGGTCGAGCCGGCTCATCACGGGCCCCGCCGTGAGCCCGTGCAGCAGCACCGAGCCCAGCACCACGAGGCCGACGACGCCGTAGAGCGCGCCCTGCTCGTCGAAGTCGCCGTGGGTGAGCGCGTAGGCCAGGTAGTAGAGCGATCCGATGCCGCGCACGCCGAAGAAGGCGATCGCCGCGCGCTCCCGCCGCAGCCCGCCCGACCCCAGCAGCGCGACGTAGCCGGTGACCGGGCGCACCACGAGCAGCACGCCCGCCGCGAAGACCGCCTCACGCCACCCGACGGCGTCGAACAGGCCCTCCGCGGCGGCCATGCCCAGCGCCAGCAGCACGAGCACGGTGAGCAGCCGCTCGACCTGCTCGACGAAGTGGTGCAGCTCGCGGTGGTAGTCGTGGAAGCGCTCCGACGAGCGGATGGTCACCGCCGCGACGAACACCGCGACGAAGCCGTAGCCCTGCACGAGCTCGGTGGCGCCGTACGCGAGGAAGGTGGCGGCGAGCGCAACGAACCCCTCGCGGTGCTCGGACAGCCGCAGCTCGCGCCGCCGGCTGCTGAAGAACAGCCGGCCGA
The DNA here is from genome assembly GCA_035553635.1 of Mycobacteriales bacterium. Classification (GTDB taxonomy): domain Bacteria; phylum Actinomycetota; class Actinomycetes; order Mycobacteriales; family SCTD01; genus DATLGD01. Next base: position 6,309 of record DATMKB010000474.1, on the reverse strand, counting down.
GCAGCCAGCCGACGGCCAGGCCGCCGAGCAGGCCCACCGCCAGCCGGTAGACGACGTCGACGGCGAACCACTCGAGCACCCAGTCCTGGACGGCGGTGCCCTGCAGGCTCATCGTGATCGCGAAGTACACGAAGGGGAAGGCGAGCGCGTCGTTGAGGCCCGCCTCGCTGGTGAGGCCGAACCGGACCTCGTCCTCGGGCAGGTCGGACTCCACCGGCTCGCTGGCCGGCTCGCCGACCTGCACCTCGCCGGCGAGCACCGGGTCGGTGGGGGCGAGCACGGCGCCCAGCAGGGCCGCCACGGCCGGCACCGCGCCCAGCGCCCAGTAGCCCAGCAGCGCGACGGCGACGATCGTCAGCGGCATCGCCACCGCGAGCAGCCGCCAGGTGGTGCGCCAGCGGCGCCACCCGATGCGGCGGTCCAGCCCGAGGCCGGCGCCCATGATCGAGATGATGACGACGACCTCGGTCGCGTGCTCCACGAAGGTCGCCCGGCCCTCGGGGGAGGCGTCGAAGGGCAGCGGCAGCGCGCCGAGCAGCAGCCCGAGCGCGACGAAGACGATGGGGAGCGAGAACGGCCGCCCCTCGAGCACGCGGGGCAGCAGCGAGGCGAGCAGCGCACCGACGCCCACGACGGCGAAGACGAGGTCGGCGAGGTCCACCGGTCGGGTCTCGCCTGCGGCAGGGCCGCGAAACGCTGGGCGGACGCCGCGCTCGGGCGTACCGTCCGCACCAGGACCGTCCGAGGAGCCGCCGTGCCGACCACCCTGCGCCACTCCGTCCCGCTGCCCGGCCCGGTGACGGGCGTCGACGAGGCCGAGCTGGTGGCGGCCTACGAGGCCTGCAACGCCGGCGACTTCGAGCCGCTGCGCGACCTGCTGGCGCCCGAGGGCTACGTGCACCGCATCCCGAGCATCGGCCTCGAGGTGACCGGCCGCGACGAGGCGGTAGCGGTGCTCGCCCGGCTCTACGACGAGCGGCAGGTGGCGCAGACGCCGGTGCGCTGGCACCAGCACGGCGACCTCGTCGTGCTCGACGTCGAGGGCACCTCCCTGTACCGCGGGCGGTTCTCGGCCGTGCACGTCTGCGTCGTGCGCGACGGGCGCGTGCTCGAGACCACCGTGGCCGCGCCGCCCCTCCCGGTGCCGGCGCCGCGGCCGTCGTGGCTGCCCGGCGTCGTCAGGTGAGCGAGGCGTAGACCAGCTGCCGCAGCTCGGCGCGCACCGGGTAGGTGCTGGACGGCACGAGCTGGGTGAAGAAGTGCACGGCGAGGTCCTCCTCGCGGTCGACCCAGAACGCGGTGGACGCCAGGCCGCCCCAGGCCAGCTCGCCGGGGGTCGCGGGCACCTTCGTGGCGACGGGGTCGACCGAGACCGAGAAGCCGAGCCCGAAGCCCACGCCGTCGTAGGCCACCTCGGCGAACTGGCCGCGGCCCAGCGAGGCCAGCGTGCCGCCGCCGGGGAGGTGGTTGCGGCCCATGTAGGCGAGCGTGCGCGGCCCCAGCACGCGGACGCCGTCCAGCTGCCCGCCGCCGAGGAGCATGGCCGTGAAGCGCGCGTAGTCGGCCGCGGTCGACACCAGGCCGCCGCCGCCGGAGTGCAGCGCCGGCTCCGAGAGCGCGTGCCTGCCCATGGCGTCGTACCGGACGGCGCGCCCGGTCGACGGGTCGGCCGCGTAGAGGGCGGCCAGCCGGGCGACGTCGTCGCCCTCCACCCACCAGCGCGTGTCGTGCATCCCGAGCGGCCGGAGCACCCGCTCGGCGAACGCCTCGTCGAGCCGCTGGCCGGTGACCACCTCGACCACGCGGCCGAGCACGTCGGTGGCGACGGAGTAGTTCCAGGCGCTGCCCGGCTCGAAGAGCAGGGGGAGCGAGGCCCAGCGGTCGCACATCTGCGCCAGGGAGAGGTCGGGGGAGGACAGCGGGTCGGCGCCCCGCCGGGCGTAGAGGTCGTCGAGCAGGCTCGACCGGGTGAAGGCGTACGACAGCCCGGCCGTGTGGGTGAGCAGGTGCCACAGCCGCACCGGCTCGGTGGCGGGCCGCGTCTTGGGCTGGTCGACGTTGCCCCCGACGAGCACCTGCGCGTCCGCGAACGCCGGCAGGTAGCGGCTCACCTCGTCCTGCAGCCGGACGGCGCCCTCCTCGACGAGCTGCATCGCGACCACCGAGGTGATCGGCTTGGTCATCGAGTAGATGCGCCACAGCGTGTCGGGCTCCACCGGCAGATCGGCCTCGAGGTCGCGCGACCCGTACGTGCTGCTGTGCACGGTGCGCCCGCGCCGGGTGACCAGCAGCTGCCAGCCCGCCAGCCGGCCCTCGTCCACGTAGCGGGCGAGGTGCGCGTCGGCACGGGCGAGCCGGGCGGCGTCGACGCCCACCTCGGCGGGGTCGGTGGTGACCTGCAGCGACACGGGTCGGGCCTCCTCGGGACGTCGGGGAGGCCCGACCCTAGGTCAGGCCGCGGGACCGGGGCTGTGCAGCCAGACCGTGCCGAGCGGCGGGACGCGCAGGAGGGCCGACGCCGGCTGGCCGTGCCAGCCGTCCTCGGACGCCTCGACCTGCCCGAAGTTGCCGACGCCACTGCCGGCGAAGCCCTCGGCGTCGGTGTTGAGCACCTCCTGCCAGGTGCCGGCCCAGGGCAGGCCGAGCCGGTAGCCCTCGTGCGGCTGGCCGGCGAAGTTGGCGATGCACGCCAGCGCCGACCCGTCGGTGCCGTAGCGCAGGAACGAGAACACGTTGCCGGAGGCGTCGTTGGCGTCGATCCACGCGAAGCCGGCCTGGTCGACGTCCTGGCTGTAGAGCGCGGGCGTCGCCTTGTAGATCTCGTTCATCTCCTTGACGAGCAGCGCCACACCCCGGTGGTCGGGGGTGTCGAGCAGCCACCAGTCGAGCGAGCGCGACTCGCTCCACTCCGACTCCTGCGCGAACTCCTGGCCCATGAAGAGCAGCTGCTTGCCCGGGTGGGCCCACATGAAGGCGAGGTAGGCCCGCAGGTTCGCCAGCTGCTGCCAGCGGTCGCCCGGCATCTTGCGCAGCAGCGACCCCTTGCCGTGCACGACCTCGTCGTGGCTGATCGGCAGGACGTAGTTCTCGGAGTAGGCGTACACCATCGAGAAGGTCATCTGGTGGTGGTGGTAGCCGCGGTACAGCGGGTCGCGCGACACGTAGTCGAGCGAGTCGTGCATCCACCCCATGTTCCACTTGAAGCCGAAGCCCAGGCCGCCCAGGTGCGTGGGCCGCGAGACGCCCGGCCACGCGGTCGACTCCTCGGCGATGGTGACGACGCCGGGGACGCGCTTGTAGACGGTCGCGTTCATCTCCTGCAGGAACGCCACGGCGTCGAGGTTCTCGCGGCCGCCGTACTGGTTCGGCAGCCACTCGCCCTCCTTGCGCGAGTAGTCCAGGTAGAGCATCGAGGCGACGGCGTCGACGCGCAGGCCGTCGACGTGGAACTCCTCGAGCCAGTAGACGGCGTTCGCGACGAGGAAGTTGCGGACCTCCTTGCGCCCGAAGTCGAAGACGAGCGTGCCCCAGTCCATCTGCTCGCCGCGGCGGGGGTCGGCGTGCTCGTAGAGCGGCGTGCCGTCGAAGCGGGCCAGCGCCCACTCGTCCTTGGGGAAGTGGGCCGGCACCCAGTCGACGATCACGCCGATGCCCGCCTGGTGCAGCCGGTCGACGAGGTAGCGGAACTCGTCGGGGGAGCCGAACCGCGACGTCGGCGCGAAGTACGAGGTGACCTGGTAGCCCCACGAGCCGCCGAAGGGGTGCTCGGCGACGGGCAGGAGCTCGACGTGCGTGTAGCCGAGCCAGGTGACGTACTCGACGAGCTGCTCGGCGAGCTCCTTGTACGACAGCCCCTGGCGCCAGGAGCCCAGGTGCACCTCGTACACGCTCATCGGGCCGGCGTGCGCGGGCTGCGCGGCGCGGCGCTCGAGCCACGCGTCGTCGTTCCAGGTGTAGTCGGAGTCGTCGACGACGCTGGCGGTCATCGGCGGCACCTCGGTGCGCCGGGCCATCGGGTCGGCCTTCTCGCGCCACACCGAGTCGGACCCGAGGATCTGGAACTTGTAGTGCGCGCCCGCGCCGACGCCGGGGACGAACAGCTCCCAGACGCCGCTCGAGCCGAGCGACCGCATGGGGTGGGCGGTGCCGGCCCAGCTGTTGAAGTCGCCGATGACGCGCACGCCGCGGGCGTTCGGCGCCCAGACCGCGAACGACGTGCCGGTGACCTCGCCGCCGGGGGTGTCGTAGCGCCGCACGTGGGCGCCGAGCACGGTCCAGAGCTCCTCGTGCCGGCCCTCGCCGATGAGGTGCAGGTCGACGTCGCCGAGCGTCGGGAGGTACCGGTACGGCTCGTCGGCCGGGTAGGTCTCGCCGCCGTAGGTGACGGCGAGCCCGTAGTGCGGCACGTCGCTGCGGTCGAGCACGGCCTGCCAGACGCCGCCGTGCACGTGCTCGAAGGGCACCTGCTCGTCGCCGACGTGCGCCACGACGCGCTCGGCGTCGGGGCGCAGGGTGCGGAGCACGACCTTGCCGTCGACGGCGTGGGCACCCAGCACCGAGTGGGGGTCGTGGTGGGCGCCGCCGACCAGGCGCTCCAGCTCCTCCACCGACGGCGTCGGCACGGCCGCCGGCGCCGTGGCGGCGCCGGCCGCGCGGGCCTTGCGGGCCGGCTTCGTCGTGGGCGTGGTGCTGTCTCCGTCCGCGACCACCGGAGCCGTCGCCTCGGCGGCCTTGCGAGCCGTGCGCTTCTTCGGGGTGTCGGTCACTGGGGGTCTCCGTCGGGGTTCGTGGGCGGGTCGGAGAGCAGGCGCTCGATGCTCCCGAGCGGGATGGCGAGCCAGCTGGGGCGGTTGCGGGCCTCGTAGACCACCTCGTAGACGGCCTTGTCGAGCTCGAAGGCGCGCAGCAGCGCGGCCTCCTCACGGGGGTCCGTACCCGCCGCGGCGGCGTACCCGTCGCAGAAGGCCGCGCGGTTGCGCTGGGCCCACTCGTCGGCGCGGTAGGCCAGCTGCGGCGAGCCGGCGCCGACGCCGCTGCGCTCGGCGAGCAGGTGCCGCGCGGCGTAGTCGTAGGAGCGCAGCATGCCGGCGACGTCGCGCAGCGGGCTCATGAGCGCCGTGCGCTCGGCGAGCGGGCGGGCCGGCTCGCCCTCGAAGTCGAGCAGCAGCCAGCCGTTCTGCGTGCGCAGGACCTGGCCGAGGTGGTAGTCGCCGTGCACCCGCTGCACCGGCACGGGCTCGGTCCGCTCGCCGACCCGGGCGTACAGCGCGCGGACGGCGTCGGCGTGCGGCGCGAGGTCGGGCACGACCTCCAGCGCGCGCTCGAAGCGCTCGACGAGCTGCTGCGCTGTGGCGCGCGACTCGTCGGCGCCGGCGGTGCCGGAGGGGAGCACCTGCGCGAGCAGCGCGTGCACCGCCGCTGTAGCTGCGCCGAGCCGCTCGGACTCGGCCGCGAAGTCGCCGCCGACCTCGTCGGCGTGCAGGTCGCCCTCGGCGAACAGGTCGCGCACGCTGGCGGTGGCCATCGCCCACCCCTCGCTGGAGGAGCGCTCGAAGACCTGCAGCATCGCGAGCGTCGTGCGCTCGCCGGCGACGTCGGCCTCGAGCCAGCCGAGCGGTGCCGCGACGTGCGGCGAGCCGGCCTCGGCGAGCGCGCGGGTCACCTCGAGGTCGGGGTTGAGCCCCGGCTGCACGCGGCGGAAGAGCTTGAGGATGTAGGCGTCGCCGAAGACCACCGAGGTGTTGCTCTGCTCGGCGCCCATGACGCGCGGGGGCAGCGACGTGTCGAGCTCCGCGGTGCTCGACGCGTGCAGCCGCGACAGCGAGCGCCCGGCGGCCATGAGGTCCAGCAGCGCGGCGGGCGCCTCGAGGGAGTGCACCGCGTCGTAGACCTGCCGGCCCGCGACCTCGCCGACGAGGCCGGGCTCGAGCCGCGGCTCGAGCTCGCCGTCGGCGTGGCCGAGCAGGAGCTGGTAGGTGTCGGTGGCGCCGTCGGCGTCGGTGACCTCGAGCAGCGTGTGGCGCACGTCGGCGCCGTCGACGGGCAGCCGCTCCTCGTGCACCAGGCGGACCGAGCGGACCTCCTTGCCCTTCCCGCCGTACCAGCGCTGGGAGGGCAGCCAGTCGCGCAGGGCGTCGTCGATGCCGCTCACGCGCCCTCCTCCGGGGCGCGCAGCGCGAACCACAGGAAGCCGTGCCCCGGCAGGCTGAGCAGGTAGGGCAGCTCGCCGATGCGCGGGAACTGCACCAGGCCGGTGAGCTCGACGGGCACGGAGCCCTCGAAGCGGCGCAGGTCCAGCTCGACCGGCTG
>DATMKB010000473.1:0-5398 GCA_035553635.1 Mycobacteriales bacterium | reverse complement strand
GCCCGACACGGTCGCGGGCGTGCAGCTCAACCGCTTCTGCGCCGCCACGTTGACGGCCTCCAGGCCGCTGGCGCAGAAGCGGTTGAGCTGCACGCCCGCGACCGTGTCGGGCAGGCCGGCCGCCAGGGCGGCGGTCTTGGCGATGTCGGCGCCCTGCTCACCGACCGGCGACACGACGCCGAGCACGACGTCGTCGACGCCGGCCGGGTCGAGGTCCGGGTGCCGGCGGCGCAGCTCGTCGACGAGTCCGACGACCAGGGAGACCGGCTTCATCGAGTGCAGGCCGCCGCCGCGCTTGCCCTTGCCGCGGGGGGTGCGGATCGCGTCGTACAGGAACGCCTCGCTCATGTCGTCCTCTCAGACGCCGAGGGAGCGACCGATGATCTCCTTCATGACCTCGGTCGTCCCGCCGTAGATGGTCTGGATGCGCGAGTCCAGGAACGCCTTCGCGACCGGGTACTCGAGCATGTAGCCGTAGCCCCCGTGCAGCTGCACGCACGAGTCGACGACGCGCTTCTGCAGCTCGGTGGTCCACCACTTGCTCATGGCGGCGTCCTGCACGGTGAAGCGGCCCTCGTTGTGCTCGAGGATCGCCTTCTCGAGGTAGGTCTCGGCGATCTCCATCTCGGTGGCCATCTCGGCCAACACGAACCGGTTGTGCTGGAAGGAGCCGATCGGGCGGCCGAACGCCTGCCGGCTCTTGCAGTACTCGAGCGTGGTGTCGAAGACGAACCGGCTCGCGGCGACCGCGACGACGGCGATGGACAGCCGCTCCTGCGGCAGCATCTGCATCAGGTGCAGGAAGCCAGCGTCGACCTGGCCGAGGACGTTCTGCGCCGGGACGCGAACGTCGTCGAAGAACAGCTCGGCGGTGTCCTGCGCCTTGAGGCCGACCTTCTCCAGGTTGCGGCCGCGCTCGAAGCCCTTCATGCCGCGCTCGACGACCAGCAGCGAGGTGCCGGCGCTGGCCTTGGCGTCGGGGTTGGTCCGCGCGACGACGATCACGAGGTCGGCGTTGATGCCGTTGGTGATGAACGTCTTGGAGCCGTTGAGGACCCAGTCGTCGCCGTCCCGCCGGGCCGTGGTGCGGATGCCCTGCAGGTCCGAGCCGGCGGCCGGTTCGGTCATCGCGATGGCCGTGATGAGCTCGCCGCTGCAGAAGCCGGGCAGCCAGCGCGCCGTCTGCTCCTCGGTGGCCAGCTCCAGCAGGTACGGCGCCACCACGTCGTTGTGCAGGCCCCAGCCGACGCCGCTGGCGCCGACGCGGACGATCTCCTCGTCCAGGACGGCGTTGTAGCGGAAGTCCTTGACCCCGCCGCCGCCGTACTGCTCGGGCACGTCCATGCCGAGGAAACCCTGCTTGCCGGCCTCCGTCCACAGCGAGCGGTCGACCAGGCCCGCCTTCTCCCACTCGGCGTGGTGCGGCACGACCTCCTTCTCGACGAAGGAGCGCACGGAGGCGCGGAAGGCGTCGTGCTCGGGCTCGTAGAGCGTCTTGCGCACAGGATCCCCTTGGAGAGGTGGGCATGGCGGGCTGACCGGCGGGGCCGGGACGTCCGCGCAGCCTGCCCTGCGTCACACAAACAGTCAAGACGGCATGTTCGTTGCGCGTCGGGCTGCGGACGTGGTTGGGTCGTGACCCGTCTCACGCATCGGAGCCGTCATGCCGTCGTCGTCCGCCACGTCCACCGCCTGGCCGGCAGACATCCCCCGCTCGCTGGACTACCCGACCGTCGCCGTGCCGTCGATTTTGCGCGCCGCGGCCCGGCGCTACGGCGAGCGGACCGCCTTCGTGCAGGGCGGGCGCAGCCTCACCTTCGCCGAGGTGCTGGCCGACGCCTGCCGCACCGCGAACGCGCTCGCCGCCCGCGGGATCACCCCCGGTGACGTCGTGGCCGTGCACCTGCCGAACTGCCTGCAGTACCCTGCGGTCTACTACGGCGTGCTGATGGCCGGCGCGACCTTCTCCCCGACCAACCCGCTGCTGCCGCCGGACGACCTGGCGCACCAGCTCGCCGACTGCTCCGCCGCCGCGGTCGTCACCTACGGCCCGGTGGCGCCGCTGCTCGCCTCCGTGGTCGACCGCACCTCGGTCCGTACGGTGCTGGTGACCGACGCCGCGCAGGAGGCCGACGCCGAGGCGCGGGTCGACCTGTCGGCGCTGCCGGACGGGTGGGAGGACCTGCTCGCGGTCATCGCCGGGGGGTCCGCCGACGACCCGCGGGTCGAGGTCGACCCGGCCGAGCGGCTGGCGCACCTGGCCTACACCGGCGGCACCACGGGGCGCTCCAAGGGCGTCGAGCTGCCGCACCGCAACGTCGTGGTCAACACCCTGCAGTTCGCCTGCTGGGGGACCGGCTCGGTGCCGGCGCTGGACGAGCACGGCGACCTCACGCTGCGCCAGCTCGACGCGCTGGCCGACGACTTCCCGGTGCGCCTGGGCACCGGGATTGCGGTCAACCTGACGCCGTGGTTCCACGCCATGGGCACCGTCGGCTACCTCAACCTGCCGGTGCTGACGGGGTCGACGACGGTCATCCACCAGCGCTTCGACCCGGTGGCGTACGTCGCCGACGCCGAGCGCTACCGCGTCACGACCATCGGCGGCGCGCCGCCCGTCTTCCACGCCCTGCTGCAGGTGCCGGGGCTGCGCGAGCGCGATCTGAGCAGCGTCCGCTCGCTGGCCTCCGGGGCGGCGCCGCTGGCCGTCGAGCTCATCGAGCAGCTGGCGCAGGTGTTCCCGGACGCGGTCATCGGCGAGGGCTACGGGCTCACGGAGGTGACGATGGGGGCGGTGAGCAACCCGTCCGGGCGCTCCCAGGTGCGCAAGGTCGGCAGCGTCGGCCTGCCGGTGCCCGACACCGAGGTGATGGTCGTGGCCCCGGACGAGCCGGAGCTGCGCGAGCTGCCCGCCGGCGAGCCCGGCGAGGTGTGCCTGCGCGGCCCGCAGGTGATGCGCGGCTACCACGGCCGGCCGGACGCCACGGCGGAGGTGCTCGTCGACGGCTGGCTGCGCACCGGCGACGTCGGCGTCCTGGACCAGGACGGCTACCTGTCGATCGTGGACCGCAAGAAGGACATGCTCCTCTACAAGGGCTACAACGTGTACCCGCGCGAGCTGGAGGAGATCCTGTTCGCCCATCCCGCGGTGTCCAGCTGCGCGGTCGTCGGGCAGCCCGACCCGGCCGCCGGCGAGCTGCCCGTGGCCTTCGTGGTGCTCGCACCCGGTGCGCAGCTCACCGCCGAGGAGCTCATGGCGCACGTCGGCGAGCGCGTCACCCCGTACAAGCGGGTGCGCCGGGTCGAGTTCGTCGACAGCATCCCGGTGTCCGCCGCCGGCAAGGTGCTCAAGCGCGAGCTGCGCGACCGGCTCGCCCAGCAGACACCCGCGCCCCGCACCGCCGAGCCGGCGCCCGCGCCGGTGAAGGGCTGACCGCCATGGACCACGGCATCGGCAGCTGGATCACCAAGCGCGCGTTCCTCGACGGCGACCGCACCGCGCTCGTGTTCGGTGAGCGGCGGGTGAGCTACGGCGACCTGGACGGCCGGACCGACCAGCTGGCCCGGGCGCTGCGCGGCCTCGGCGTGCGCAAGGGCGACCGGGTGGCCGCGCTGCTGCTCAACAGCCCCGCCTTCCTCGAGACGATGCTCGCCGTCGCCAAGCTCGGCGCGGTGTTCGTCCCGATGAACCTGCGCCTGTCACCCCCGGAGGTCGGCTACCTGCTCGCCGACTCGGGCGCCGACGTCTTCGTCGCCTCCGGGCCGCTGGCACCGGTGGCCCGGGCCGCCTCGGCGCAGGAGGGCGTCCGCGTCCGCCACCGGGTCGTCGCCGACGGGACCGCGGACAACGGCGAGATCGCGTTCGAGGAGCTGCTGGCCGGCGGCGAGGCCCGCGCGCTGGGCAGCGACGTCGCCGGCAGCGACCTGTCCTGCCTGATGTACACCTCCGGCACCACCGGCCGCCCGAAGGGCGCCATGCTCACCCACGACAACCACCTGTGGAACGTCGTGAACAGCCTGTCGTTCGGGCGCGGCCTGCGGTCCAGCGACGTGACGGTCACCGTCGCGCCGATGTTCCACATCGGCGGGCTCGGCGTGCACACGCTGCCGCTGCTGTACGTCGGCGGGCGCAACGTCGTGCTGCCGTCGTTCGACCCGGCGCAGACCCTCGCGACGATGGCGCGGGAGCGGGCGACCGTGCAGTTCATGGTGCCGGCGATGTGGGCGGCACTCATGGCCGTGCCGGGATTCGAGGACCACGACCTGTCCGCGCTGGAGCTCGCGGTCTCCGGCGGCGCCCCGTGCCCGCTGACCGTCATCGACTTCTTCCAGGGCAGGGGCGTGCCGTTCCAGGAGGGCTTCGGCATGACCGAGACCGCGCCGGGCGTCTCGGTCCTGGACGCCGAGTCGGTGAAGGCCAAGGCCGGTTCGATCGGCCGTCCGATGTTCCACGTCCAGGCGCGCATCGTGGACGAGTCCGACGCCGACGCCGGCACCGACACCGTCGGGGAGCTGGTCGTCCGGGGACCGAACGTCTTCGCCGGCTACTGGGGGCTGCCGGAGGCGACGGCCGAGGCGTTCCGCGGCGGCTGGTTCCACACCGGCGACCTCGGCCGGGTCGACGCCGACGGCTACATCACCCTGGTCGACCGCAAGAAGGACATGATCATCTCGGGTGGCGAGAACGTCTACCCGATCGAGGTCGAGCAGGTGCTCTACCGGCACGACGCCGTCCAGGAGGTCGCCGTCGTCGGCGTCCCGGACGAGCGCTGGGGCGAGACCCCCGTCGCGGTCGTGGCGCTCGCGCCGGGGGCGGCGGCGACCGCCGAGGACCTCATCGGCCACACACGTGACCGGCTCGCCCACTTCAAGTGCCCCACCCGCGTCGAGTTCGTCGACGCGCTGCCCCGCAACGCCACCGGCAAGGTGCTCAAGACCGAGCTGCGCGCACGCTACGGCGGCGACAGCCGGGCCGTCACCCGGTGACGGCACCGCACCGACCGCCCCGTCCGGACCTGCCCCCTGCGCTCGAGGAGATCTCATGACCATGGTCGACGACTCGCCCGTCACCGCCGACCCGTGGACGACGCCGGAGCGGCAGGCGCTGCGGCAGCTGGCCCGCGACTTCGTCGCGAAGGAGATCGCACCCTCGATGCCCGCCTGGGAGCAGGAGGGCGAGCTGCCACGCGCGCTGCACCGTCGCGCCGCCGAGGTCGGGCTGCTCGGCGTCGGCTTCCCCGAGGAGGTCGGCGGCAGCGGCGGTGACGCCATCGACTCGGCGATCGTCACCGAGGAGATCCTGCTCGGCGGCGGGTCGACCGGGGTGTGCGCGTCCCTGTTCACGCACGGTATCGCCGTGCCGCACATCGCCACGAACGGCTCCCCGGACCTGGTCGAC
>DATMKB010000472.1:0-2487 GCA_035553635.1 Mycobacteriales bacterium | reverse complement strand
GCTCAGGTAGGACGCGAGCAGCCCGACGAAGTAGAGCGGCACCACCGCCACCAGGCCGGCGAGGACGCGCGAGGCGACGAGGAACGGGATCGGCCGGACGGCCATGACCTGCAGCGCGTCGATCTCCTCGGAGATCCGCATCGCACCGAGCTGCGCGGTGAAGCCGCAGCCGACGGTCGCCGACAGCGCCACCCCCGCGACCAGGGGCGAGATCTCGCGCGTGTTGAAGTAGGCCGAGATGAACCCGGTGAGGGCGGAGGCGCCGATCTGGTCCAGCCCCTCGTAGCCCTGCAGGCCCACCTCGATACCGGTGAAGAACGACATGGCGACCACCACGCCGAAGCTGCCGCCGAAAGTGGCCAGGGCGCCCCGACCGAGCGCCACCTCGCCGAGCAGCCGGAAGGTCTCCCCCCGGTACCGGGTGACCGCGCGCGGCATCCAGGCCAGCGCCGCTGCGTAGAAGGCGATCTGGCGGCCGAGGTCGTCGAGGAACAGGCGCAGGTCCCGCCCGCGGCGGACGAGCGTGTCGGCAGCCCTGCGGCCGCCGGGGATGACGACGGTGGCCATGTCAGCCGCCCCGCGGCGGGACGAGCTCGACGTACACGACGGTGACGAGGAAGTTCACGGCGAACAGCAACAGGAACGTCAGCACGACGCTGGCGTTGACCGCGTCGCCCACGCCCTGCGCCCCGCCCTTGGCCGTGAGCCCCTTGTACGAGGCGACGACTCCGGCGAGCAGGCCGAACAGGGCCGCCTTGAAGGCGCCGACGTAGAGGTCCGCGGACTGCGCGAGCGTGGCGAACCCGGAGAAGTAGGAGCCGGCGCTGCCGTCCTGGAGGACGACGCTGAAGAAGTAGCCACCGACGATGCCGATGAAGGCGACGAAGCCGTTGAGCAGCAGCGCCACGGTGACCGCCGCCAGCACGCGCGGGACGACCAGGCGCTGGATCGGGTCGATGCCGAGCACCTCCATCGCGTCGATCTCGTCCCGGATCCGCCGCGCGCCGAGGTCGGCACAGATCGCCGTTCCGGCCGCGCCGGCGATGAGCAACGCGGTGGCGATCGGCGACGCCTCACGGATGATGGCCAGGGCGGACGCTGCGCCGGTGTAGGACTGCGCCCCCAGCTGACGGGTGAGACTGCCGAGCTGGAGGGCGATGACCGCGCCGAACGGGATGGCGACCAGTGCGGTCGGCAGACTGGTCACGCGGGCGATGAACCACACCTGCTCGACGTACTCCCGCCAGGCGAACGGCGGCCGGACGGCCGCGCGGGCGACGTCGGCGAACATGCCGAACAGGCCGCCGGCCGCGGCCAGCGGTCGGGTCAGCGTGCCCTCGAGCGCCATGGATCTCCTGTCGGTGTGACGTCAGAAGGCGTCACGGTCAGAAGTGACAGACTATGCCCAATCGTGGCGTGTGTCACTGCCCCACTGCGGCGTGCCTGAGCCGCAGGCGGGCACGACACACCGCCGTCAGGCCGGTGCCGCCAGCAGCCGGGAGCGGCGGGGCAGCAGGTCCAGGACGGCGTCCGCCACCACGGCCGGGCGCTCGGTGAGGACCATGTGCCCCGCACCCGGCACGACGACCAGTCGCGCCGAGGGCAGCGCCTCGCTCAGCCGCTGCGCGTGCGCCGGCGGGGTGAGCCGGTCGACGCCACCGACGACGATCACGCCCGGCACCTCGGCCAGCACCCTCAGACCGGCCGTGCCGTCGTGGACGAGCAGCGCCTCGTAGAACGTGGCGACGACCCCGAGCGGCGTGCGCCCGGCGACCGCCGCCATGTCGTCGACGAGCCGGGCCGGCGCGCCGGGCCCGAAGTTGAGCGCGCGCAGGAGCAGCCACATCTCCGGCGGCGTGCGGCCCGCCTCGAGCAGGCGCTCGAGCCGGCCCAGCGCCGCGACGCCGGGCCGGCCGAGCCGGCGCACGGCGGCGGCGGCTGGACGCGGCAGGCCGAGGTCGAGGTCCGCCAGCTCCCCCGCCGAGGTGCTCACCAGAGCCACCCCACGGACCCGTTCGCGCACGAACTGCGGCCGCTGCTCGGCGAGGTGCATGATCGTCATCCCGCCCATGGAGTGACCCGCCAGCACCAGGTCGCCGGTGGGAGCCAGGGCGTCGATGACCGTGCCGAGGTCCGACCCGAGCTGGGCCAGGCTGCAGGCGTCGGCCGGCGCCCGGTCGGACCGACCGTGTGCCCGGTGGTCGTACACGAGCACGCGAGCGGTTCGCGCGAGCGGTGCGACGACCCTCTCCCACAGCCGACCGGACAGCGTCCAGCCGTGGGCCAGCACGATCGTGAGCGGTGCCTCCGGGTCGCCGTACTCCGCGACGTGCAGCCCGATGCCGTCCGCGGTCCGCACCCGGTGCTCCCGCGCCGGCCGGAGGTCCCGGCCCACCAGCACGTCCGGGTCGGGCGCGGTCCGGGCGGCCAGCACGGCGCGCCGGGCGGCACGGTGACCGGCAGCGGCGAGCAGTCCGGTGCCGACCA
>DATMKB010000471.1:0-8450 GCA_035553635.1 Mycobacteriales bacterium | reverse complement strand
CCGCGCCAGGACCCGTCGGCGGTGCAGGCGCTCCTGAGGGAGGAGCCGGCCGCCGCCGTCGTCGTGGTGCTCGACGAGGACGCGGGCGGCTCCGACGACCTGGCGCTGCTGCGCGCCGGCGCCCAGGACGTGCTGCCGTGCGCCGGGCTGGACGCCGCCTCGCTGCGGCGCGCCGTCCTGCACGCGGTGGGGCGGTGCGGGGCGGCGCGCCCGGTCGGCGGCGCGCCGGCGCGCACCGCCCTGCTCGCCGGGCTGTCCCGCAGCCTGGCCGGCGGCAGCGCGGCGGTGCTCGTCCTCGACGTCGACCGTGCCGCCCTGCTGTCGCTCGCGCTGGGCGCGCCGCGTGCGGAGAGCTGCCTGGCGCACGTCGCGGACGTCCTGACGACGGCGGTCGCGGGCGCCGGCCCGGTGGTGCGGCTCGGCCCGGACGTCGTCGTCGCGGTGCTGCCGCGGCCGCGGCCGGGCGAGCTCGAGGCGCTGTCGGCCCACCTGCAGTCGCGGCTGACGGGGCTGGTCCGCCTCGGCGACCGGGACGTGTCGCTGTCGGTGAGCACGGGCGCGGCGCTCGGCGCGCCCGGCGACGACGCCGAGGACCTGCTCCTGCTGGCCGAGGAGGCCCTGCGCGCCGCCAAGGCCGCCGGCGGCGGGCGCGGCGAGGTCGCCGGGCCTGCCCTGCGGGAGGGCGTCCGGCGCCGGCAGTCGGCCGAGGACGAGCTCGTGGCGGCGCTCGCGGAGGACCGGGTGGAGGTCCACTACCAGCCGGTCGTCCGCCTCACCGACGGCCGTCCCGTCGGGGCCGAGGCGCTCGTGCGCCTGCGCCGGCAGGACGGGCAGCTCCTGCCGCCGGCGGCCTTCCTCGACGTCGCGGAGGAGACGGGCCTGGTCGTGGACCTCGGGCGGGCGGTGCTGCGCGCGGCCTGCCGCGAGGCGGCCGGCTGGCCCGACGCCGGCCTCCGGGTGGCCGTCAACGTGTCGGGGCGGCAGCTGGCGGCGCCCGGCCTGGTGGCCGACGTCGAGCAGGCCCTCGCTGACAGCGGCCTGCCGCCGGAGCGGCTGCTGCTCGAGGTGACCGAGGCGGTCGTGGAGGACCCTGCTCCCGCCCGCGCCGCCCTCGCGGCGATCAGCGCGCTGGGCGTCGCGACCGCGGTGGACGACTTCGGCACCGGCTGGTCGAGCCTGCTGTCGCTGCGCGCCCTCCCGGTCGACGTGCTCAAGGTCGACCGCACCTTCGTGGGCGGCATGCTGGAGCAGCCCGACGACGCCGCCATCGTGGCGAGCGTCGTCCGGCTCGGGCGCGACCTGGGCGCCACCGTCGTGGCCGAGGGCGTCGAGACCGAGGAGCAGCGCCGGCGGCTCGTGCAGCTGGGCTGCACCCTGGGCCAGGGCCGGCTGTTCGCGCCGGCCGTCCCCGCCGCCGACCTGCCCGCCGCGCTCGCCGCCACCGCACGGCCCCGCTTGCTCCCCGGGGCCTCGGACCGCGCGGTCCCCGACCGGCTGCCCGCGGCCGTGCGCGACCGGATGGCCGACCTGCGCCGGCAGGGGGCGAGCGAGCACACCATCGCCGCCGTCCTCAACACCGAGGGGCGCCTGCACCCCAGCGGCCGCCGCTGGCACGCCCGCACGGTGGCCCGCTGCCTCGAGGGGCAGCCGGCATGACGGGCGCCCTCGGCCCGGCGGCCTTCCTCGGCCGGCGCGACCCGCACGGCTCGGGCGGCGGCCGGCCCTACCCGCCCTGCGACGGCGGGACCTCGTCCGACGTCGTGGTCGCCGCTGTCCGCGCCCTGCTGCGCACCACCACCCCGCACGACGTGCACGCGGTGATCACCACCGCCGTGCGCGACCTGGGCGGCGCCGTGGTGCCCGCGCGGCTCGAGCCGGACGCCCTGCTGCCGCTCGACGTCTCGCTGGGCTGCGGCGAGCCGCTGCTGCCCGTGGCCGAGCGGCTGTCCGTGGCCGCCATGGAGCTCGAGCGGCTGCTGCCCCGCCTCGTGGACGACGCCCGCGCCGCGCTCGCCCGCCTCCCGGTCCGGCCGGCCAGCACAGGCGGTGCGCGGCGCGCCGGCGAGGACGAGCGCGCGGTCTTCCTGCAGCTGCTGTCCGGAGGCGACCGGGACGCCGCCGTCAGCACGGTCCGGCGGTTGCTCACCGACGGCGTCGGGGCGTGGTCGGTGGCGGAGGACGTCCTCGCGCCGGCGATGCGCGAGGTGGGGGAGCGCTGGTACGACGGCCGGTGGAGCGTCGCCGACGAGCACGCGGCCACCGGCGTCGTCGAGGCCTGCGCGGCGGTGTTGCCGCAGCCGGACACCGGCCCACGGGTGGTCTTCGCGGCGCCCGAGGGCGAGTGGCACGCGCTGCCCGGGCGCCTGGCCGCCGCGGCCGCCGACGTGCGCGCCACGGTGCTGGGCCCGGGCCTGCCCGCGGCGGCCCTGCAGCGCTGCCTCGAGACCGCGCCGCCCGACGCCGTCGCGCTGTCGGTGACGATGGCGACCTCCCTGCTGCCCGCCGTCGCGGCGGTGCGGGCGGCGCACGCCGCCGGGGTGCCGGTGGTCGCCGGCGGCCGCGCGCTCGGCCGCGACGGCGCGCGGGCGCGGGCCCTGGGCGCCGACGCGTGGGCGCCGTCGGCCGGCGCGCTCGTCGGCGCCCTGCAGGACCTGCGACCGGGGGCCGGCGCGCCCGAGGTGCCGCACGAGGCGGTGCTGGCCGACGCCGTCGACGCCGGCGTCCTGCGCCTGGCGCTCGACCGGCAGGCCGCGGTGTCGCCGTGGGTCCGCGGGACGTCGTCGCGGCAGGAGCGCCGCTCCTTGGAGGTGCTGCGCTGGACCACCCGGCACGCCGCGGCCGCGCACGCCGTCGGCGACGCGGGGGTGCTGGCCGAGCTGCTCACCTGGCTCGACGCGCGGCTCGCCGCGCGCGGCGTCCCGGACGCCGTCCTGCCCGACGGCTGCCGCTACCTGGCCGACGCGCTCGAGCCGCAGGTGCCCGACGTGGCGGCGCTGGTGCGGGCGTCGGCCGAGGCGCTGCGGTGAGCGCGGTCGCGGAGGACGTCTGAGGGATCCGCCGAGATCTCACGCTCCGTGTGCAGGGACGGGGACGGAGAGGGCGAACCAGGACGGACCGCCATCCGCGAACCCCGGAGCCGTCCATGAGACCCGCTCGCCCGTCCCGCCCGCGCACCGCGGCCACCGCCGCCCTCGCGGTCACCGCCCTGCTCGCCGCTCCCGCCGTCGCCCTGGGCGGCCCGCCGCGCAGCGCCGACCCCGTCCAGGTCGCCCTGGACGACATCCGCAACGACCCGGCGAAGTACGGCGTCACGGCCGCCGACGTCGACGAGCTCGAGGTGACGGACGCCTACGGCTCCCCGCACAACCGCGTCACGCACGTCTACGTGCGCCAGCAGGTCGGCGGCACGCCCGTGGCGGGCACGCTGGCCAACGTCAACGTGCAGGACGGCGAGGTCGTGCACTTCGGCTCGCGCCTCGTCGCCGGCGTCGACGACGCCAGCGGCGCGGCCGCCCTCGACCCCGCGGCGGCGTTCGAGGCCGCGGCGCGCGGCCTGGGCCTCGCGGCCCCGACCGACCTGCGCGTGCTCGGCGAGTCCGTCGACGGCGCCGTGCGCACGGCCCTGCTGACCGACGGCGGCGTCGCCGTGCGCCCGGTGCCCGCGGCGCTGCACTACGTCGCCACCGCCGACGCCGTGCGCCTGGCCTGGACCCTCGAGATCGAGGAGCCGGGCGGCGTGCACTGGTGGATCGTCTCGGTCGACGCCGAGACCGGTGCGCTGCTCGAGCAGGAGAACCTCGTCGTCAACGAGCGCGCGGGCGACCACGCCCACGCCGACGAGCACGCGGACGAGCACGCCGGTGAGCACGCCGGTGAGCGCGCCGGCGCGCCCTTCGCCGCGGCCGCCGCGGTGCAGCCCGTCGCCGACGGCTCGCGCTACCGCGTGTTCGCGCAGCCGCTCGAGAGCCCGAACGACGGGCCGCGCAACCTGGTCACCAACCCGGCCGACCCGGTGTTCTCGCCCTACGGCTGGCACGACCTCGACGGCAAGCCCGGGCCCGACACCACCACGACCCGCGGCAACAACACCAACACCTACGCCGACACGGTGAACGACAACGCGCCCGACCCCGGCTCCCAGCCGACCAGCGCGAACCTGCGCTTCGAGCACGTGGCCGACGAGCGTCTGACGCCGGCGTCGTACCGGGACGCGGCCGTCACGAACCTCTTCTACTGGAACAACATCATGCACGACTTCACCGCCCGCTTCGGCTTCGACGAGGCGGCCGGCAACTTCCAGGTCGTGAACTACACCGGGGCCGGCAAGGGCGGCGACGACGTCCAGGCCGAGGCGCAGGACGGCGGCGGCGTGCTCAACGCCAACTTCGCCACCCCGGTCGACGGCCGGCAGCCGCGCATGCAGATGTACCTGTGGGTGCCCGGCGCCTCCGCTGTGCTGCCCAACGGCCAGGTCACGGCCCCCGAGCGCCCCGAGGCGCTGGTGCGCGACGGCGACTTCGACTCCGGCGTCATCGCCCACGAGTACGGCCACGGCGTCTCGAACCGCCTCACCGGCGGGCCGAACACCGGCGGCTGCCTCAACACCTCGGTGAACCAGGAGCAGATGGGCGAGGGCTGGAGCGACTTCTTCAGCTACGCGACCACGATGCGCGCCACCGACGCCGCCGACCTCGGGCGCACCCCGCGCGGCATCGGCACCTACGTCCTGTACGAGGACGGGCGCACCGCCAAGGGCATCCGGCAGACGCCGTACAGCACCGACATGGCCATCGACTACGCCGTCTACGACGAGATCAAGAGCAGCAGCGTCGCGGCGCCGCACGGCGTCGGCTGGGTGTGGGCGTCGATGCTCTGGGAGGTCTACTGGAACCTCGTGGCCGCGCACGGCTTCAACCCCGACCTCACCGGCTCGTGGGAGACCGGCGGCAACAACCTCGCCGTGCAGCTCGTCATGGACGGCATGAAGTTCCAGCCGTGCCGGCCGGGCTTCGAGGACGGCCGGGACGCCATCCTCGCGGCGGACCGGGCGCTGACCGGCGGCGAGAACGCCTGCGCGATCTGGCGGGGCTTCGCCAAGCGCGGCCTGGGCGTGGGCGCCTCGCAGGGCGACAGCCGCAGCAAGACCGACGGCGTGCAGGACTTCACCCTCCCCGAGGACTGCTGACCCGCTGAGCGCGCCGGAGGGGCGGGAGCCGGACGGCTCCCGCCCCTCGTCGCGTCCGGGGACGGGCGGTGAGCGCTCCCGCCGTCCTACACTTGGCACTCTCCCGCGGGGAGTGCGAACGGCGAGGAGGTGCCCGTGCTCGACGACCGCAAGCTCGAGGTGCTGCGCGCCATCGTCGAGGACTTCGTCTCCACGAACGAGCCCGTCGGCTCCAAGGCGCTCGCGGAGCGGCACCGCCTCGGCGTGAGCCCCGCGACCGTCCGCAACGACATGGCGGCGCTCGAGGAGGAGGGGTACATCACCCACCCGCACACGAGCGCGGGGCGCATCCCCACCGACAAGGGCTACCGGCTGTTCGTCGACCGGCTGTCGACCGTCAAGCCGCTCTCGGCCGCCGAGCGCCGGGCCATCCAGAGCTTCCTCGAGGGCGCCGTCGACCTCGACGACGTCGTCCGGCGCAGCGTCCGGCTGCTCGCCCAGCTCACGCGCCAGGTCGCGGTGGTGCAGTACCCGAGCCTGCAGCGCAGCGCGGTGCGCCACCTCGAGATCGTCCACCTCGCGCCGGCCCGCCTGCTGCTCGTGCTCATCACCGACACCGGCCGGGTCGAGCAGCGCGTGCTCGAGCTGCCCGGCGAGCTGTCCGACGACGACGTCGCCGAGCTGCGGACGGCGTTCGGCAGCCGGCTGCACGGCGTCCGGCTCGTGGACGCCCCCGAGGCGCTGTCCGACCTGCCCGACGCCGCGCCGCCCGGTCTGCGCCCGGTGCTCACCAGCGTGATGTCCGTCGTGCTCGAGACGCTCGTCGAGCAGCCCGAGGAGCGCGTGGCGCTCGCCGGCACGGGCAACCTGTTCCGGCAGGCGACGCTCGACCCCTACGCGCTGCGCCCCGTGCTCGAGGCGCTCGAGGAGCAGGTCGTGCTGCTCAAGCTGCTCGGCGAGGTCCACGACCCGACCACCGTGCACGTCAAGATCGGCGAGGAGAACAGCGTGGAGGGACTGCGGTCCACCTCCGTGGTGACCGTGGGCTACGGCCCCGAGGCGTCCGCGTACGGCGGGCTCGGCGTGGTCGGCCCGACCCGCATGGACTACGCCGGCAACATGGCGCAGGTGCGCGCCGTCGCGCGGTACGTCGGCGAGCTGCTGGCGGGAGCCTGATGGCCACCGACTACTACGGCCTGCTGGGCGTCGGCAAGGGCGCCACCGACGACGAGATCAAGAAGGCGTACCGCAAGCTGGCCCGCCAGCTGCACCCGGACGTCAACCCCGACCCGGACGCGCAGGAGCGCTTCAAGCAGGTCACGGCCGCCTACGAGGTGCTGTCGGACCCGGAGAAGCGCCAGGTCGTCGACCTCGGCGGCGACCCGCTCCAGCCCGGCGGCGGGGGAGGGGCCGGCCCGTTCGGCGCCGGCGGCTTCGGCGGCTTCGGCGACATCATGGACGCCTTCTTCGGCGGCGGCGGCATGCGCGGCCCGCGCAGCCGGGCGCGCCAGGGCGAGAACGTCGTCATCGCGCTCGACTGCGACCTGCACGAGGTCGTCTTCGGCGCCGAGCGCGAGCTGCAGCTCGAGACGGCGGTCCTGTGCTCGATGTGCACCGGCGAGGGCACCGCCCCCGGCACGCACCCGTCGGTCTGCGAGGTCTGCCAGGGCCGGGGCGAGGTGCAGCAGGTGCAGCGCTCGTTCCTCGGCCAGGTCATGACGACCCGCACCTGCCCGCGCTGCGTCGGCGTCGGGTCGGTCATCGAGCACCCCTGCGGCGAGTGCGGCGGCGACGGCCGCGTGCGCGCGCGGCGCACGCTCACGGTCAAGGTGCCGGCCGGCATCGAGGACGGCATGCAGATCCGGCTCTCGGGCGAGGGTGCCGTGGGCCCGGGCGGCGGCCCGGCCGGCGACCTCTACCTCGAGGTCCGGCAGCGGCCGCACCCCGACTTCACCCGCGAGGGCGACGACCTCCACACCACGCTCACGCTGCCCATGACGGCGGCCGCGCTCGGCACCACGCTGCCGCTCACGACGCTCGACGGCGAGGAGCAGGTCGACGTCCCGCCGGGCACGCAGCCGGGCACCGTGCACACCCTGCGCGCCCGCGGCGTGCCGCACCTGCGCGCCACCGGCCGCGGCGACCTCCACGTCCACCTGCAGGTCGAGGTGCCGACGCGGATCGACGCCCGCCAGGAGGAGCTCCTGCGCGAGCTCGCCGCCCTGCGCGGGGAGGAGCGACCCGGCGTCGCGGCCCGCAGCGGGGGCGGCCTGTTCGGGCGGCGCCGCAAGTAGTGCGGCCGGTCTTCCTCGCGGCCGACGTCGCCGCCGACCGGCTCGTGCTCGACGGCCCGGAGGGGCGGCACGCGGCCACCGTCCGGCGGCTGCGCGCCGGCGAGCAGGTCGACGTCGTCGACGGGCTGGGCACGCGGGCGGTGTGCGCGGTCGTCGAGGTGGGCCGCGACGTCGTCGCCCTCGACGTCGTGGCGCGGGAGGTGGAGCCCGAGCCGGCGCCCCGCATCGTCCTGGTGCAGGCGCTCGCCAAGGGCGACCGGGGCGAGCTCGCGGTCGAGCTGGCCACCGAGGTCGGCGTCGACGAGGTGGTGCCCTGGGCGGCCGAGCGGTGCGTCGTGCGGTGGGAGGGCCCGCGCGGGGCCAAGGCGCTCGAGCGCTGGCGCGCCACCGCGCGCGAGGCGGGCAAGCAGAGCCGGCGCGCGCGCCTGCCGCAGGTCGCCGACCCTGCCGGCACGGCGCAGGTCGCCGCCCGCCTGGCCGGCACCACGGCGCTGCTGCTGCACGAGTCCGCCGAGGAGCCGCTCGCGACGGCCGCGCTGCCCTCCGACGGCGAGGTGGTGCTCGTCGTCGGGCCGGAGGGCGGCCTGTCGGACCGCGAGCTGGCGGTGCTCCGCGAGGCGGGCGGGCGCGCGGTGCGGCTCGGCCGCTCGGTGCTGCGCACCTCCACCGCCGGCGCCGTCGCGGCGGGCGTCGTCAGCGCCCGCACCGGCCGCTGGTCCTGACCGCCGCCCTAGAGTGGCGCGCGTGACCGCCGCCCGCCGCGTCCTGCTCGCCGCCGCGGTGGTCCCGCTGCTGGCGCTGGCCGGCGCGCCGGCGGCCGCGGGCGTCCTGCCGCTGCCGTCCGCGACCCCGGCCCCCGAGCCGACGCCGTCGGCCGAGCCGGAGCCGCCGCCCACCGCCGAGCCGGAGCCGACGGCCGAGCCGACGTCGCCCGCGCCGGTGCCCACGCCGCCGCGTGCCACCGCCTCGCCGACGCCCGTGCGCACCTCCGC
>DATMKB010000470.1:0-5007 GCA_035553635.1 Mycobacteriales bacterium | reverse complement strand
GGGCTCGGCCGGTCGGTGGTGCGGGCATTCCTGCTCACGTGGGCGGCGGCGGCAGGGCTCTGCGCCAGTGTGTTCGTGACCTGCTACGGCATCTACGCCGCGGCCGCTCGGCGGCGCGGCCACGGTCGCCGACCCCGGGGTCCGGTCCCGCCGGCAGTCGCCGTCGACGACGATGTGCTGGGCCGCGAGGTGGCGCGAGGGATCGCCGCTCTGGAAGCGTGGCTGGCGCAGCGAGCACCCCCCGCCACGGGGACCGACACCAAAGACGGACAAGCGTGAGTCCTTGTGCACGTGCTGTCGGAGGCGACCTCCGATCCGGCGTCAGGGAACTGCGACGCACGCGACATCAGCATTCGCGCAGCTCGTCGGCCGCCGCGTGGAGGGCGTCCGCCGCCTCACGCTCGAGCGTCGGGAGCGAGCGGGCCGCAGCGGCGGCGTGCCGCGCTCGGTCAGCCAGGAGCCGGTCCGACGCCGCCGCAGCGCCGAGCTCGGACCAGGCCTGCGCGCACCGGTCGTAGGCGCCACCCGCGGCCCGGCTGGCCGCGCTGCCGGTGCGTGCGGCGACGTCATGGCAGCAGGCCGCCTGCAGGCGTCGGAACAGCCCGCCGCCGGTGCCGGCCTTCTCGACGAACACCGGCAGCGCGCGCAGCGCCGACTCCAGCGTCGCCTCATCCAACACGTCCGCCCACGTCGCGACGTCGTCGGCCAGCGCCTGCACGCCGGACAGCCCGGTGTCGCTGATCGAGCCCGCCGGCAGCAGCGACCGGTCGACCAGCTCCGCGCCACCCGTCCGCATGCTCGCTGCCGAGGCGGCGAAGGCGTCCGCGGCCACGGCAGCGAGGTCCGGCAGCTGCTTCGGCCAGGCCGTGGCGAAGGTGGCGTGCCGGGTCGGCTCGGGAAACGCCTTGGAGCTGCGGGCTCTTGCCAGCGCGTCGTAGGGCACCCGTTGCACGTCCTCGCGGTCGTTGTCGACCACGTAGGCGACCTGCTCGTCGTCGTCGTAGCCGATCACGACGATGTCGTGCCGGCTCATCTGCAGCCGCACCCTCAGGTAGGGCAGCTCGGCGATGTCGGCCCACACCATCACCGGCCGTCCGGCGTCGAGCTCGTCGCGGACCCACCGCCAACCAAGCACCGGGTCGTCGGTGCGGCGCAGGTCTACGGTCGCGCCGAGGCGGGCGAGCAGGTCGACCTCGAGGTCGCCGCCGCGGCCGACGAGGTAGACCGGCGGTACGAGTCCCGGAACCCGCAGGTAGGCGAAGCCGAGGCCGCCGCCCAGGCCGAAGACCAGGCCCTCGTCCGGCGGGCCTTCCCAGCCCAGGCCGGCCCA
Organism: Mycobacteriales bacterium; assembly: GCA_035553635.1. Lineage (GTDB taxonomy): Bacteria > Actinomycetota > Actinomycetes > Mycobacteriales > SCTD01 > DATLGD01. The sequence continues at coordinate 3,677 of DATMKB010000470.1, read as the reverse complement.
GTCCAGCAGGTCGCGCAGTGCACCTGAGCCGCAGTGGCCGGCCCCCCGGTGCGGGTAGTCCAGCAGCACCCGGCTCATCCAGTAGTCCCTCTCGAGAAGTGCTGCAGACCGACCACGATGAACACCGCCTTGGCCTCGACCACCAGCGCGCCGGCCTCGTCCACCCCGCGCGCGGAGACGAACAGCTTGCGGCCGTCGCGGCGGTCCAGCCCGGCCTCGAGCAGGTACGGCACGCCGAGCAGGACCGGCGCGCGGTAGCCGACCTCCAGGTGCCGGGTGACGGCGAGGTCGCCGACGACGTAGAGCACGAAGCCGAACAGGTCGTCCAGCACGGTGGCGACGGCGCCGCCGTGGGCGATGCCGGGGGCGCCGACGTGACGGGCGTCGAAGACGTGTCGCGTTCTGACCCGGTTGCCGTCACGCCAGACCTGCAGGTGGTGGCCGTGCGGGTTGTCCGGGCCGCAGCCCAGGCACTGTGGGTGGTGGGCCGGCAGCGCGTCCTCGTGCGGCGGCAGGGCGGCGGAGGTGGAGAAGCCCTGCGCCCAGCGGGTGATGACCGGGTCGGAGGCGCTCATCGGCCGGCACCGGCCGCGACGACCTCGGCCCACGCATCGAGCAGCTGGCGCTGACGCCCGGGGCGGACCGGGCTGAGCAGGGATCCGACACCTCGACCGAGCAGCAGGTCCAGCGTCAGCTGGACCAGCACGGGGTCGGCGGTGACGTACTCCCGGCACAGCCGCCGCAGCTCCTTGGTGAGCTGCTGCTCCACCGGCACGAGCGCTTCATGCAGCTGGCGGTCCACGCGCGCCGCCACGTACAGCTCCAGCGTCGCGGCGTACAGCGGCCCGGACAGCGCCTCGGCCAGCAGGTCCAGCGCCCGTCGCGGCCGCGTGTCGTCCTCCGGCAGCCGTGACGCCGCCGCCTCCACCGCCTCCAGTCGCTGCGCCGCAAGGTGCTCGACGGCGGCACCCATGAGCTGCTGCCGGGTGCCGTAGTGGTGCAGCTGCGCGCCGCGCGACACGCCGGCATGCTCGGCGACCGCCGAGGTCGTGGTGCCCCCGTAGCCGAGCTCGACCAGGCAGGCCACCGTCGCGTCGAGCAGCCGACGGCGGGTGGCGGCCGACCGTTGGGCCTGGGTGCGACGAGGTGCAAGGGTGACCGGCATGGCACGAACATACCGTCAGGTCCGAACGCAACCGCAGGGAGCGGACGGCGGCGCGCGGGCCGCTCGCTGGGGGCGCCGGCTCATCGCCGGGTCGGCGGTCGCCTCCGCCACGCTCCCCTGGCTGGCGGACTGGAACCGCAGCCACACCTTCGGGCCGGAGTACGGCCCGCACGCCCGGTGGCACGGGACGTCGGAGGTCGTGGGCGCGAGCCTGGAGGGGCTGCTCGCGCTGTGGCTGCTCCGCGAGCGCGGGCCGGGCGGTCCCGCGTCGGAGCGGCTCGTGACCGCGGCCGCGCTCCTGCCCATCACGCGCTGGGCGCCCTTCAACCTGACGCTGCTGGTGCCGGGCACCTCCCCGTTCGACGAGCACGCGGTGCCGCAGCGGGTGCTCGGCCTTCCGGCGGCGCTGCTGGCGCAGGACGCGATCGCCGCGGTGGCTGCGGCCGGGCTCGTCCTGCGCCGCCTGTCCTCACGGGATTAGCCGTCGGCGCCCCGAGCCCTGACACATGCAGTCAAGCCTGAACGCAACCGTCTCCGGTGTGGCTATGTTGTCCGGGTCACACGCCGCTCGACGCCCCGGCGTCGCCACCACAGGAGCAGCATGCGCTTCACCGAGGAGCACCAGGCGTTCCGCAAGGTCGTCCGCGACGTCGTCGAGCGCGAGATCGCGCCGCACGTCGACGACTGGGAGCGCGAGGGGACCTTCCCCGCCCACGAGCTGTTCCCCAAGCTCGGCGAGCTGGGGCTGCTGGGCCTCGAGTACGACCCGGAGTACGGCGGGCAGGGCGCCGACCACCTGTACACGGTGATCATGTGCGAGGAGCTCACCCGAGCCGGCGCGGCCGGCATCCCGATGGCCATCGGCGTGCAGACCTGCATGGCGACCCCGTCGCTGCACGAGTTCGGCAGCGAGGAGCTCAAGCGGCGCTACCTCGCACCCGCCATCGCGGGGACGCAGGTGTGCTCCATCGCGGTGACCGAGGCGGGAGCCGGCTCCGACGTCGCTTCGCTGCGCACGCGGGCCGTCCGGGACGGCGACGAGTGGGTCATCAACGGCAGTAAGCTCTACATCACCAACGGCACGCAGGCCGACTGGCTCTGCCTGCTCGCGCGCACCTCCGGGGACGGCGGTTACCGCGGCATGTCGCAGATCGTGGTGGAGACCTCCTCCCCCGGGCTGACCGTCTCGCGCAAGCTGGACAAGCTCGGCAACCGCTCCTCCGACACCGCAGAGCTGTCGTTCGTCGACGTCCGGGTGCCGGTCGCGAACACCATCGGCATCGAGGGGCGCGGCTTCCAGCAGCAGATGGCGCAGTTCGTCGTCGAGCGCATGTTCGCCGCCTACGGCGTGCCGACCTCGGTGCGCCGGGCGCTGCGCCGCACCAGCGACTACCTCAAGCAGCGCGAGGTCTTCGGGAAGCCGCTGATGACCAGCCAGTACATCGCCTTCCGCCTGGCCGAGCTGTCCGCCCAGGCCGACCTGCTGGAGGCGCAGAACTACCGGTGCGCCGAGGCGTACATGGCCGGCGAGGACACCACCCGCCTGGCCACCGTCGCGAAGCTGGTCTCGGGCCGGCTCGTCCGCGAGACAGCTGACACGTGCCTGCAGTTCCACGGCGGCGTCGGCTACATGGAGGAGACCTGGACGTCGCGCTTCTTCCGCGACAGCCGGCTGCTGTCCATCGGCGGCGGCGCCGACGAGGTGATGCTGCAGGTGCTGGCCAAGCTCGACGGCTTCGACGCGTGACGGCGCCGACGACCGACAAGCGGGCGCTGCTGCACGCGCTGCTGGTCGACCTGGCGGCTGAGTCTGCGGACCTCGACACGAGGGTCGCCGTACTGGACGACGCGGGATGGTCGACGCCGACGCCGGCCGCCGGCTGGGACGTGCGCGACACGATCAACCACCTCGCCGCCACGGACGCGGACGCGCTGCTCGCCCTCACCGACCGGGCGGGCTTCGACGCCCTGCTCGGGCGGCTGCTGGCGGGCGGGGCGGAGGAGCACGTCGAGGGGCTGGTCGCGCAGCGCAGGGCCCTGTCCCCCGCGCAGGTGCTGGCCGGATGGCGCGCCGGCCGCGACGCGCTGCAGGACGCGCTGTGGACTGCTGACCCAGCGGTCCGCGTCCCCTGGTTCGGACCGCCCATGAGCCCGGCCTCCTTCGTCACCGCCCGGCTGATGGAGACCTGGGCGCACGGACAAGACGTCGCCGACGCGCTCGGCCAGTCGCGACCCGCGACGGCCCGCCTGCGCTCGGTCGCGGAGATCGGCGTACGCGCCCGTCCGTACTCCTACGCCGCCCACGCTCGCTTGACGCCGGATGCGCCGGTGCGCGTGGAGCTGACCGGCCCGAACGGCGAGGCCTGGTCCTGGGGACCACCGGACGCCGCCGACGTCGTGCGGGGACCCGCACTGGACTTCTGCCTGCTGGTGACGCAGCGGCGGCACCGCGACGACCTCGCGCTGGAGGCGCGCGGGCCGCTCGCCGACGAGTGGATGGGCATCGCGCAGG
>DATMKB010000469.1:0-2846 GCA_035553635.1 Mycobacteriales bacterium | reverse complement strand
CACGACGCCGACCAGGCCGACGAGCATGACGACGCCGGCGAGCAGGGTCAGCAGGCCGTCGTCCACCCGGTCAGCGTTCCACGGCAGACTGCGGCGCATGCCTGAGCTGATGCGCGCGGCCCGCTTCGACGCGGCGTCGTCCTCCCTGACCGTGCAGGACGTCCCGGTGCCCGAGCCCGGTCCGGGCGAGGTGCTCGTGCGCGTCGAGGCGTGCGGCATCTGCCTGTCGGACGTGCACCTCGTCGACGGGTCGCTGCCGGGGCCGCTGCCGGTGGTGACCCCGGGGCACGAGTCGGCCGGCGTCGTCGAGCGGCTCGGCGACGGCGTCGCCGGGTGGGCGCCGGGCGACCGCGTGCTGCTCGCTGGCGGGCGCCCGTGCGGCTCCTGCTCGCGGTGCGTGCGCGGGCGCTTCGAGGAGTGCCTGGCCTTCGAGATCATGGGCTTCAGCTACGACGGCGCCTGGGCGCAGTACGTCGTGGTGCCGGCCCTGACGATGACCTCGCTGCCCGAGCGGCTGCCCTTCGAGCAGGCGTGCGTGCTGGCCGACGCCGTCTCCACGCCGTACGCGGCCATCACCGCCCGCGCGCAGGTGCGGCCGGGGGAGTCGGTGGGCCTGTGGGGCATCGGCGGGCTCGGCGTGCACGCCGTGCAGATCGCCCGGCTCGTGGGCGCCGCGCCGATCATCGCCGTCGACCCGCTGGCGAGCGCGCGCGACCGCGCGCTGTCCCTCGGCGCCGACGTCGTGCTCGACCCGACCGCCGACGACGTCGTCGAGCGCATCCGCGAGCTCACCGGCGGCGAGATGCTCGACGCCGCCTTCGACCTCTACGGCGCGAACAAGGTCCTGGCGCAGACCGTCGCGTCGCTCGGGCGCGGCGGGCGCGCGGTCATGGTCGGGCTGTCGATGGACGACCTGCAGCTCGGGCCCGGCCTGTTCTTCGGCCTGCTCGGCCAGTCGCTGCTCGGCCACCTCGGCTACCAGAAGAAGCACCTCGACGAGCTCGTGACGCTCGTCGACACCGGCCGGCTCGACATCTCCGGCTCGGTGAGCGGCGTCATGCCGCTCGAGCAGGTGCCCGACGGCGTCCGGCAGCTGCAGGAGAAGACCGGCAACCCCGTGCGGCTCGTCGTGCAGCCGTGGGCGGACTAGGTCAGACCGCGCAGCTGTCGTCGTCGCAGGACGGCGCGCTGCCCGTCACCGGGACGAGCGTGCGCGTCTTCGAGGCCTCCTGCAGCACCTGCAGCAGCAGCTCGGCCGGCTGCGCGCCGGACACGCCGTAGGAGCTCTGCACGACGAAGAACGGCACGCCGCTGATGCCGTACGCGCGGGCCTGCTCCTCGTCGGCGCGGACGTCGTCGGCGTAGCGGTCGGAGGCCAGCACGGCGCGCGCCTCGTCGGCGTCCAGGCCGGCCTCGGTGACGACGCGCACGAGCTCGTCGTGGTCGCTGACGCGCAGGCCCTCGGTGAAGGTGGCGCGGTCGAGGCGCTCCTTGACGGCGTCCTGGATGCCGCGCTCCTTGGCCAGGTGCAGCAGGCGGTGGGCGTCGAAGGTGTTGCCGGGGCGCGCGAGGTCGAAGCGGAAGTCCAGGCCCTCGGCCGCGGCCGTCTGCGTCATCGTGTCGATCATCGACTGCGCGCGCTCGAGGCCGCCGCCGTACTTCTTCGCGAGCCGGGGCGCGTAGTCGCCGCCGTGCTCGGGCGACGGGCCCGCCGACGGGTCGAGCTCGAAGGAGCGCCACACGAGCTCCACCTCGCCGTCGAACTGCGCGAGCGCAGCCTCGAAGCGGCGCTTGCCCACGTAGCACCACGGGCAGACGACGTCGGACCAGATCTCCACTGTCAGCACACCGGGCACAACGCCGGGCGGGGTGCCCGGGCTTCCCGCCGGGTAGGGGCGGGCCGTGCCCGAAGGTCACCTGCTGCACCGCGCGGCCCGCGAGATCAGCGCCGACCTCGCGGGCGCGCCGGTGCGCGCCACCTCACCGCAGGGGCGGTTCGACGCTGCGCCGGTCGACGGCCAGGTGCTGCTGCGCACGGAGGCGGTGGGCAAGCACCTGCTGCACCGCTTCGACGGGCTCGCCGTGCACGTGCACTTGGGCATGCGCGGGCTGCACCTGCGCTACGACGACCCGAGGTCCCCTCCGAGGCCGGGCGTCCGGCTGCGGCTCAGCGGGGCGCGCGCGGCGTGGGACCTGATCGCCCCGTCCACCTGCGAGCTGCTCGACGACGCCGCGGTCGACCGGCTGCTCGCCGGCCTCGGACCGGACCCGCTCGGCCCGGACGACGAGGACGAGGCCGTGCGGCGGCTGCGGTCCGCCCGCGGACCGGTCGGCGCTGCCCTGCTCGACCAGGCGGTGTGGGCCGGTGTCGGGAACGCCTGGCGGTCCGAGCTGCTCTTCGTCGCCCGGCTCCCGCCCGAGGCCCCGTGCGCGGACCTGCCCGACGACGTCGTCCGGGGGCTGTGGCGGGTGACCCGCGCGCTGCTCGCGGCGGGCCGGGACGCCGGCCAGGTGGTCAGCGACCCGGCCGCGCCGGACGAGCGCTGGGTCTACAAGCGCGCGGCGTGCCGGTCGTGCGGCGCGCCGGTGCGCGCGTGGCCGCTCGCCGGGCGGACGGCGTACGCCTGCCCGGTCGAGCAGGCCTGACTACCGCGCGACGCGCACGACCTCGAACTCCGTGGCGCCCGGCGTGTCGAACTTGCCGTTCACCGCCCAGAGGGCGCCCGCGGCGGAGGTGGTGGTGGTCGGGCGCTCGAGGTCGCCGTCGGTCAGGCTGCCGACCACGGCGAGCGCGTCGAGGTCGACGACGCCGATCGCGTCCGGCGTCATGTTCACGACGTAGAGGG